>JAIOOZ010000037.1 GCA_021414185.1 Betaproteobacteria bacterium | reverse complement strand
TGCGTGTGCCAGTGGCCCGGCGGCGGCAACAACGGCAATCCCGCGGCTTTGAGATGCGGCCACGGGCTGACGTAAACGTACGGCTGGTGATAATGGTGGTCACCCGGCGATAAACCGATGCCGATCGAGCGCGCAGTTCCGTCCTCTGCCGGTCCGAAATTGAGCAGGGTCGCGATGTCGAAGTGGTGCGGCCAGCAGCGCACTGCGCTGGCGTGCGCATCGGTACATCCCGCGCGAACTTCATCAAGCATATCTGTTGCCGCGTCAAACCAGCTCACCAGTTCGTCGAAGGCCTCCATCTCGCCGCTGAAAGCATAAGCCGAACCGCGCGCAACCGGATGCGAAGGTATCGTATAAGGCAGGGTCACGTCGCTCGCCGCTTTGAGCCCCAGCGCGCGCAACGCCGAATCGAGCCACACGCCGACCATGGAATCGCGGCGGCCGGCAAGCTCATAGGTATCGAGCACCAGATTGCCGCGTTTCAGGATGAGCGCAAGACCGGCGAGACGCAGGCCGACGCGCACTTCGGCGCCACCGGCCGGCAGCGGTTGCGAAAACAATGCGCTGTGCTCACCATCCCATTCAAGGCTGGATTGGCTGTCGTCCGGCGGCGCTTCCAGATTTGCACGTGCCGCCTTGGCCGGCCACTGCGCCGCGTGATGCGCGAGTGTCCGCGCCTTTACCAGCGCGGTCGGCGCCTTGCTCCCGAGTGTGGACCAGTCAAACTGCATTGCGTTCCCTTCCATTGTTATTCCGGTTTGATGTTCGCCGCTTTCACCACGCGCGCCCACTTGTCGTACTCGCTGCGGATGTAGGCGCTGAACTGCTCGGGCGTGTCGCCGATCACGAAGTTGCCCTGCGCGGCGGCAGTTTGGGTGATGGCCGACAGGACGGCCAGCAACAGGGCGGCAATGATTGGCGGTTTGCGCATCACGGAAGCCTTTCGTAACGGTTTACGTCCTCCGGCGGCCAGTTTACCGCGAGTCGGCCGTGGATTTATTCCGCGCGGCCGCCGTGCCGGAAAATTATTTCGCAAACCCGTACAGCCGCGCCGGATTGTCGACGAGAATTTTCTTGCGCACGCCGGCATCCGGCACCCACGTTGCGAGCAGATCCAGCAAATCGCCGTCATTCGGCATAAAGCCCGCAAACCGCGAATGCGGCCAATCGGTCGCCCATACGCAGCGGTCCGGCGCCGCTTCGACCAGCGCGCGCGCGTACGGCAAAACGGACGGATACGGCGGCCGCGGATCGCCGAAGCGATTGGGTGACGACAATTTCACCCAGCAGCGGCCTTCGTGCAGCATGGCAAGCAGTTCATGGAATCCCGGGTGGTCGACGCCGGCATCCACCGGCATATGCCCGAGGTGATCGACGACGATCTCGACCGGCAGTCTGCGCAACCGGTCCGCCAGCGTAACGAGGTCGCGCGCATCGAGATGAAATTGCAGGTGCCAGCCGAAAGGCGCGATTTTCTGCGCGATGATTTCCATGTCCTTCAGATCGTCGGCTTTGACGTTGCGCGGATTCAGCCGCACGCCGCGAAACCCAGCATCGTTCAAACGCGCGATTTCCTGGGTCGTCACGCCGCCGTCGAGCAGTGCGATGCCGCGCCATTTGCCATTGGACTCCTGGAGCACGTCGTAAGTGACGTCGTTGCCGTGGAAGATGCCGGTCTGCACGATGACCGCGCGCTCTATCCCCAGCACTTTCAGCATGTGCCGGTAATCGTCCACGCTGGCGGCGGAAGGCGTGTAGCGCCGCACCGTCTTGTACGGATAACGCGCCGGGTCGCCGAATATATGCGCGTGGCAGTCGCATGCGCCCGGCGGCACTGCAATCGACGGCCTGCGCGGATTGAGGTCGGGCGCCGCGCAGGGTTGATCGACGGGAATTTTGGGTTCGTTGAGATCGGACATGGGCAGCTTTCAATGCAGGCGACGCACCTTATGCGGCGAAAAGATCGGTGAACTCGTGGACCGGGGTATCAGCAAGCCGCGCGTGGTCGAGACACAATGCCATGATTGCGCGCCGGCGGCCGGCCGCAAAACGCAGCGCAAGATTGGATTCGAACTTGCGGATGAGCTGGGGGATGCCCTCCTCGCGACGGCGCGGATGACCAACCGGGAATTCGACTTCGATGACGCCGCTGCTCGTTCCATCCTTGTAGATGACTTCGATCGCATTCGGATTGGCGCCGACCGCGCGGTCGCGCAGCAGCGCCGTGTAACGCGGATTTTCCGTAACCTGCATGAGCGTGCGCAGTCGGTCGATGCGCGGATCGGAGGCGACTTCGTCCGCATAGTCGTTCGCCGTCAATTTACCCTGCAACAGCGCCACTGCCACCGCGTATTGCAGGCAGTGATCCCGGTCGGCCGCGTTGCGCAGGGTACCCGTCTTGTTGATCTTGTTGAACGTCTCGACGTGCACGACGATCTTGATCGCCGCAATATCGTCCAACCGCTTATGCACGGCAGGATGGAGCCGCACCGCGCACTCGATCGCGGATTGCGCATGTATCACCACCGGGCACAGCAGTTTGAACAAGACGCCTTCCATTACCGCCGTGCCATACGTACCGGCGGCGAATTCGCGCCCGCCGAGAAATGACTTGTTGAAACCCCACTGCGCCTGGCTCAATACCTGCGGATAGCCGGGCTCGCCTTTCACCGCCATCATCGCCAGCCGCACCGCCTGGCTCGTGGCATCGGCGGACGCCCATCCTTTGCGCGGCCCGGTATTGGAGCCAAAGCGGTGCACGCACAGACTGACGTCGAAAAACGCGAGCGACGTCGCCGCAACGATCTGTTCGCGGGTGCCGCCCAGCAACCTGGCCACGACTGCTGCACAGGCAACTTTCGGCAAGAACGAATGGTCGATCCCTGCTTCGCTGAGGCGAATTTTCGCGCCCAGCCCGCCCTGCAGTTCGTGCGCCTTGATCATCGCCTCGAGCACTGTGCCCATGGTCACCGCCGGTTTTCTGGCAGCAACGTTGACGCGGCTCTGGTAGTCGGCCACCGCGAGGATCGCGCCCACGTCGTCCGACGGATGCGTGGTCTGCGCCGTAATCCAGGTGTCGCTGAAATCGAGCCAGCGCACCATGGTTGCGATGTTGAATGCGGCGGTCACGGGATCGAGCACCAACTGTGTGCCGGGCACGCGCGCGCCGTGTTCCACCGTGGTGCCGGGCACTATCGGTCCCAACAATTTCGTGCAGTCGGCATGGTCCAGCGCTTCGAGCGCGCACCCCAGGCTGTCCATCAGGCAATAGCGCGCGGTGTCGCCGGC
Source organism: Betaproteobacteria bacterium (assembly GCA_021414185.1). Taxonomy (GTDB): domain Bacteria; phylum Pseudomonadota; class Gammaproteobacteria; order Burkholderiales; family SG8-41; genus PALSA-1004. The sequence goes on along the minus strand of JAIOOZ010000037.1, from coordinate 996 downwards.
AAGTTGGCTCTCAACTACGTAGGTATCGACGTAATCCGCGACTTCCAGCAGCACCTTGTCGACGGAAAGCACATCTGCGTTCATCTGCGTTTATCTGCGGTTCGGAATGCTAGTCAATTTTCGCGCCGGACTCTTTGACCACTGGCGCCCAGCGCGCGAATTCCGCGCGTATGACCTTGCCGAAATATTCCGGCGACGAAGCGACGACTTCCGAGCCGTCGGTCGCCAGCAACGCCTTGATTTCGGGCGAACTCAGCGCCGCGGCGAATTCCGCATTCAGCTTCTTGATGATGGCGGGCGGCGTGCCGGTCGGCGCAAACACGCCGTACCAGGATTCGACATCGAACCCGGGCAGCGTTTCGGCGATAGTCGGCAAATCCGGCAGCAGGCTGAAACGTTTCGCGCTGGTCACGGCCAGCGCGCGCAAGCGGCCGTTGCGCACGTGCGGCAAAACCGGCGGTATGCTGGAAAAGCGCATCTGCACCTGTCCCGCGAGCAATTCGGTGGTCGCCGGCCCGGATCCTTTATAGGGGATATGCACCATTTTGATGTCCGCCATCTGGCAGAACAGCAGAGTTGCCAGATGTGTCGATGCGCCATTCCCCGACGTTGCGTAATTGAGCTCACCCGGCCGCGCCTTGGCCATCGCAATGATTTGCGCCACCGAAGTCGCTGCGACTTTCGGGTGCACGACGAATATGTACGGGGACGAGGCGGCCATCGTCACCGGCGCGAAGTCCTTCAGAGGATCATATGGCAGCTTCTTGTTCAGATGCGGCAGGATGGTGATACCGGCGTTGGTATGCGCGAGCAGCGTGTAGCCATCAGGCGCCGCGCGCGCGACGGATTCACTGCCTATGGTTCCCGTGGCCCCGCCGCGATTGTCGATGACGACCGGCTGGCCGAGGCGCTCGGAGAGGCGCGCTCCCACCGGCCGCATCACGATGTCGGTGCCGCCGCCGGGCGGATACGGAATGACGATACGGATCGGTTTGC
>JAIOOZ010000545.1 GCA_021414185.1 Betaproteobacteria bacterium | reverse complement strand
CCAGCGATGCCTTGGGCAAGGCCGCGTTGAGGAAGCTGCCCGGGTGGTACCACACTTCGCTGACTTCGCCATCGACCGGGCTGCGGTTGGAATGCACGTTGAATACGTTCATGAACACGCTCAGCTTGATGGCATCGCGTTCCAGATAAGGATCCTGCCCCCGCTCGACCACCACCACGCGCCCGTCAGCAGGTGAAAGCACCGCGCGCGGCGCGTCCGGGATCGGGCGCGCTGGATCGCGGAAAAACTGCAGGACAAAAAACGCAATGAACCAGAAGAATAACGACCACGCCCAGCCCGCGAAAACCGTGATGGCCAGCGCCGCCGCAAAAGCACCGGCAACAAACGGCCAGCCTTCGCGCGCGATAAACGGGTGGGGATAATTCATGGTGAGGTGTTAGGCGCAAGGCGTGAGGGGCGAAAGCGGCGGGTTAGCTCCGCCTCACTCCTCTCACCTCTCACCTCACTAGTTTTTGGATTGATCGACCAGCTTGTTCTTCTTGATCCACGGCATCATGTCGCGCAGCTTGCCGCCGACGATTTCGATCTGATGCTGGCGGCCAATGCGGCGCATCGCGTTCAGCTTGGTGGCGCCGGTCTGGTTTTCGAGCAGGAATTCCTGGGCATAGGCGCCGGTCTGGATTTCCTTCAGGATCTTGCGCATCTCGTTCTTGGTCTCTTCGGTGATGATGCGCGGCCCGCGCGTGAAGTCGCCGTATTCGGCATTGTTCGAAATCGAGTAGCGCATGTTGGCGATGCCGCCTTCGTACATGAGGTCGACGATCAGCTTCAATTCGTGCAGGCATTCAAAGTAAGCCATTTCCGGGGCGTAACCCGCCTCGGTCAGGACTTCGAAACCCGCCTGCACCAACGCCGTCGCGCCGCCGCACAATACGGTCTGCTCGCCGAAGAGGTCGGTTTCGGTCTCTTCCTTGAAAGTGGTTTCGATGATGCCGGCCTTGCCGCCGCCTATGGCCGCCGCATACGACAGCGCCATGTCGCGCGCTTTCTTCGACGGGTTCTGGTGGATGGCAATCAGCATGGGGACGCCGCCGCCCTGCGCGTAGGTACCGCGCACCGTATGTCCGGGCGCCTTCGGCGCCACCATCACGACGTCGAGGTCCGCACGCGGCACGACCTGGCCGTAGTGAATATTGAAGCCATGCGCGAACGCGAGCGTGGCGCCTTTCTTGATATTGGGTGCGACGTCTTCGCGATAGACCTTCGCGATATGCTCGTCCGGCATCAGCATCATGACGAAATCGGCGCCCTTGATCGCCTCGGCGACTTCCTTGACGGTAAGCCCGGCTTTTTTCGCTTTGTCCCACGAAGCACCGTCGCGCCGCAGGCCGACCGTCACCTTCATGCCGGAATCGTGCAGGTTGAGCGAATGCGCGTGGCCCTGCGAGCCGTAGCCGACAATGGTGACTTTCTTGCCTTTGATGAGTGACAGATCAGCGTCTTTATCGTAATAGACTTTCATGTTTCCCTCTTTTAAAAGCGTGGGAGGCGAGGAGTGAGGAGCAAGTGGTAAGGTTCTACCGCCTCGCGCCTCGCGCCTGCCATCCCACTAGATTTTAAGTACGCGGTCGCCGCGACCGATGCCGGACGCGCCGGTGCGCACGGTCTCCAGGATCGCGCGGCGATCGATGGCGTTCAGGAACGCGTCGAGCTTTGAGCCGGTGCCCGTCAACTCGATCGTATAGTCCTTGTCGGTGACGTCGATGATGCGGCCGCGGAAAATATCGGCCATGCGTTTCATTTCCTCGCGGTCCTTGCCCACCGCGCGCACCTTGACCAGCATCAGTTCGCGCTCGATGTGATCGCCATCGGACAGATCAATCACCTTCACCACTTCGATCAGCTTGTTGAGCTGCTTGTTGATCTGCTCGATCACCTCGTCCGAACCCGCGGTCACTATCGTCATGCGCGACAGCGTCACGTCCTCGGTCGGCGCCACCGTCAGCGTTTCAATGTTGTAGCCGCGCGCGGAAAACAATCCCACCACGCGCGACAGCGCGCCAGGTTCGTTTTCTAGGAGCACGGAAATTATATGTCGCATCGCCGCCCCCCTTAGAGATCTTCCGAACCGAGCAGCATCTCGGAAAGGCCGCGGCCCGCCTTCACCATCGGCCACACGTTCTCGGTCTGATCGGTAATGAAGTCCATGAACACCAGGCGGTCCTTCAACTTCAACGCTTCTTTGAGGGCCGGCTCGACGTCGGCCGGCTTGTCGATCAGCATGCCGACGTGGCCGTACGCTTCCGCGAGCTTGACGAAATCCGGCAGGGCATCCATGTACGACTCTGAATAGCGGCTCGAATAATCGACCTGCTGCCATTGCCGCACCATGCCGAGGTAGCGGTTGTTGAGGTTGATGATCTTGATCGGCAAATGGTACTGCTTGCAGGTCGACAATTCCTGGATGCACATCTGGATGCTGCCCTCGCCGGTGATGCAAGCGACCGTCGCCTTGGGGTGGGCGAGCCGCACGCCCATCGCCGCCGGCAGACCGAACCCCATGGTGCCGAGCCCGCCCGAGTTGATCCAGCGCCGCGGTTTGTCGAACTTGTAGAATTGCGCCGCCCACATCTGGTGCTGGCCGACGTCGGACGTCACAAATGCATCGCCTTTCGTCAACTCCCAGAGCTTTTCGATCACGAACTGCGGCTTGATGATCTTGGACGTGCGCGCGTACTTGAGGCAATCGCGCCCGCGCCACTGGTCGATCTGCTTCCACCACGCCTTCAACCCGCCGGCGTCCGGCTTGTCCCTGGATGCCTGCGCCTGCTTGATGAGCTCCTGCAGCACCGGGCGCACGTTGCCGACGATGGGCACATCGACCTTGACGCGCTTAGAAATAGAAGATGGGTCGACGTCGACGTGGATGATGGTGTGC
>JAIOOZ010000544.1 GCA_021414185.1 Betaproteobacteria bacterium | reverse complement strand
ATGGAATCGCACCTCGAAGCGCGCCTGTGGAACGACATCTTCAATGTCGCGCAGGACGAACTCGGCATCAAGCGCGGCACCATCAAGGCAACGGCACTGATCGAGACCGTCGTCGCCGCGTTCGAGATGGATGAAATCCTGTGGGAACTGCGCGAGCATTCGGCCGGCCTCAACATCGGGCGCTGGGACTATATCTTCTCGTGCATCAAGAAATTCCGCGTCAACCGCAATTTCTGCCTCGCCGACCGTTCCCAGGTCACCATGCTGGCCCCGTTCATGCGCGCCTACGCGCTGACCCTGGTCAAGACCTGCCACCGCCGCGGCGCGCCCGCGATGGGCGGCATGGCGGCACAAATTCCGATCAAGAACGATCCGGCAGCCAACGAAGCGGCGATGGAAAAAGTGCGCGCCGACAAGCTGCGCGAAGTCACCGATGGCTGCGACGGCACTTGGGTCGCGCATCCGGGGCTGGTACCGATCGCGAAAGCGATTTTCGACCAGTACATGCCGGCGCCCAACCAGTATTCGAAGCAGCTCCCCGACGTCAATTACACTGCGCAAGACCTGCTCGATTTCCAGCCGTCGCAACCGATCACCGAAGCGGGTCTGCGCAACAACATCAGCGTTGGCATTCAGTACATCGGCGCATGGCTGGCGGGCAATGGCTGCGTTCCCGTTTACAACCTGATGGAAGACGCCGCCACCGCGGAAATTTCGCGCTCGCAGATCTGGCAATGGATACGCAGTCCGCAGGGCGTGCTCACCGACGGCCGCAAAGTCACCACGGAGCTGTTCCGCAAACTGCAGGCCGAAGAATTGCCCAAGATCAAGACCTACCTTGGCGACGAAGCCTGGAATGCCGGCAAGTACATGGAGGCGGCGCAAATGTTCGATGTAATGTGCACCGGCGATTACGTCGAATTCCTGACCTTGCCGGCGTACGAGTGGATCACCAGCGATATACCCGCGGTCAGTACCGCCATGGCCGCCTGAAGAATCCAGCGGCGCAGCAACGCCCGCTCGCATGAGCGGGCGTTTTTTTGTACCCTAGCCGCGATGAGCAAACTCGTTTTATTCAACAAGCCCTACGGCGTGCTGTGCCAGTTCAGCCCGTCGCCGGGGCGGCGCACCCTTAAGGATTTCATCCCGGTACCGGACATTTACGCGGCCGGGCGGCTCGATGCCGACAGCGAAGGCCTCGTTGTGCTGACCGATGACGGCGCTTTGCAGCACCGCATCAGCGATCCGCGCCACAAGCTCGCCAAGACCTACTGGGCGCAGGTGGAAGGCGTGCCCACGGCCGAGGCGCTGGCGCTTTTGGCGAAGGGCATAGACCTCGGCGATTTCCTGACCCGGCCGGCCATGGCGGAACTGGCCGCGGAACCAGCGTGGCTGTGGCCGCGCGACCCGCCGATACGCCAGCGCAAGAACATACCGACCAGTTGGCTCAAATTGACGCTGAGCGAAGGCAAGAACCGCCAAGTCAGGCGAATGACGGCCGCCACCGGATTCCCTACCTTGCGCCTGATCCGCTATAGCGTCGGGACCTGGGATCTGACGGGGCTGGCGACGGGGGATTACCGCGCCGCCGACGGCCCCCTCTCCGCGAAACCGGTTCCAGTCCGGCCGAAACACCCCTGAATTTAAACGTAATTTCCTGTCAACGCCTTCGTCCATCGTGCGTTAAGCGCAGGGAGACACCCAAGAGTGTCTCTATAAATCAATCACTTTGCAAAGGATGGGAAAAAATGAGCAAGCTTCTCACGACGTTGGTTGCTGCGATTTTCGCGGCCGTTTCTTTCGCGGCCGTTTCTTTCGCCGCCGTTGCGGCCGACGCGCCGAAAGGCGACGCCCCGAAGGCGGAGTCCAAAAAAGCCGACAAGCCGGCCAAGAAAGCAAAAGCCAAAAAATCCAAAAAAGCTGCTCAAAAGAAGTAATTCTTCAAGCACTCAAAAAAGGCCGGTCAACCGGCCTTTTTTATTTTAAGTTGCTGGTTTATAGAATGAATTTTTCGTTGCAGCGCATCAATTATTCGCTGGCGCGCGCTTCGCCCCCGAACCGTGTCAACCCGGGTTTCTCCACGCACGTTATAGACGATGGCCGGATTACGGCCACTGTAACAATTAGACCTAGTCATCAACCACTATAAGAGGAATCAACATGAGCAAGCTTTTCGCAGCCATCTTCGCCGCAATGTTCGCCCTGGGTTCGGTCGCCGTTTTCGCCGCTGACGCGAAAAAAGAAGAACCCAAAAAAGAAGCCAAGAAAGAAGAAGCGAAGAAAGACGACAAAAAGAAGTAAGTCGGACCTTTTCTATAAAGGCGGGGTTTCGACCCCGCCTTTTTTATTGTCCGCGCCCGGCGTGCGCGGCGGTCAGAAATTGAGGATGGCCGAGATGCGGAAAGAGCGCGGTTCGGTCGGGTGGAAATGGATGTCGTTGACCGGGGCAGCCTCACCGCGCAACTGCGAGGTATAGGCGTAGTCGATCTGGCTGGCGCGCCGGTTGAGCAAATTGAACACGTCGAGCTGCACGCGCGCCTTCTTGTCGAACTTGTAACCCACCCGTCCCGACAGCAGTGTGGTCGAATTCGAGCGCAACGTGTTGTCCTCAATCAGCGGGCGCGGGCCGAAGTATCGCAGCCGCATGCTGCCGTAGTACGGGCCCTTGTTGTCGACCGACGCGGTAAAAGTCGCGACACCTTCGATCGCGCCCGGCACGCGGTCCCCCGCTCCCATGAAGTCGATGCCGGTGAAACGCGCGCGCGTGAACGCGATGTCGGCATCCAGCACCAGCCAGTCGTTCGGCGTGTAAAGATTGGAAAACTCGAAGCCGACGCGCCGGCTCGGGCGGCCGCTGTCCGCGGTGGTGCCCGCATCGCCCGCGAACAGCAGCTCGGATTGAATATCCAGCGCGAACACCGCCAGTGAACTCTGCAGATGCGGAATGATCGCGGTGCGCATGCCCACTTCGGCGCCGGTCGCACGCACCAGCAGGGATTCGCGCGTCGCGGTCAGGCCCGTCTTGGGATCGACGCTGATGGTGGCGCCGCGCATGTCGTTGCTGTGAAAACCACGGCCGTAATTGAAGTAGTACTCGGTCTTCGCCCACGGGCCGAACACCAGCGACATTTTCGGACTGAACATGTGGTCGGACGCCTTGCCGGAGTTCAGCGGGTTGTCGCTGGTGACCTGGCCGGTATAAAAATCCGCTCGCAGTCCCGCGACTGTGCGGAACCAGTCGCTCCAGCGCAGGCTGTTCTGGTAATAGGCCGCGGCGCTGGTTTCCACGACATGATCGGCACGCGTGGTGCTGAGACGTACCCGCTGCGCCGTGTTGAACAAGCCGACGCTGATATTGTCGTTGCGCGCCTGCATGCCGAACGTATTTTCCACTTCACGGCCAGCCCATTTGCCGAACAGGCTGTGCTTTACGTTGAAACCGGTCGTCACGCGTTTGTCGATCTGCTCAAACTGGTCGCCGTTGACGGGGTCATCCTGAAAAAACGTAAAGTTGTTCCACAGGCTGAGCCGGCTCTTGATGACAAAAACGTTGGCGCTGGTCGCGGAATTCTGCCCGGTCTTGTTCCACGCGCCCGACAGGCTGTAACGGCTCGAGTCGCCGCCGTCGCTGGGATCGAGCGTGTCGAAGCGCCCGATCAGGCCGGCATCAACCGCGCGTTTGGGAATCTGGTTGGTCGCGTTCCACGTTCCCTGGTATGCCATCGCCGTCACGTTGAAGCCGTTTTGCGCGGTGCCCTGGCCGTATCGCAGCAAACCGCTGAACTTGCGGAAATC
>JAIOOZ010000543.1 GCA_021414185.1 Betaproteobacteria bacterium | reverse complement strand
TGGAGCAGGAAGTTTCTCCCGCGGGGTTGCAGGCCCTGCGCGCGCTCAAGGCTTCGCTCGATCCGAAGCAGATATTGAATCCAGGCAAACTCCTGCCAGAACCCGGTGCGACCGGAACCAGCGGGCAAACAGGAAATTCAACCCACCTTTTCCAGGTCGCCTGAAACAGCGCCAACGGTCACGCAATTAAGCGCAGGGGCACAGGGATCTTGACAATCACCGTGGGCTTTTCGGGAAATAGATGACCACAGTCGTACTTGCGATAGCCGCGTATCTTGTTGGTTCGGTGTCCTTCGCGGTCATCGTGAGCCGCGTATTCCGGCTGCCCGATCCGCGCACCTATGGCTCGGGCAATCCTGGCGCCACTAATGTGCTGCGGTCCGGTAATAAAGCGGCGGCCCTTCTGACTCTGGTGGGCGACGCGCTCAAAGGCTGGCTGGCGGTGTGGCTGGCACAGCGTTTTGCGCCTGCTGGTGACGCCGGGACCGCGATGGCGATTGCCGGCGCTCTGTCTGTGATCGGTCATATGTATCCGCTGTTTCATCGTTTTCAGGGCGGCAAGGGCGTGGCAACAGCACTCGGCGTGCTGTTCGGCTTCAGTGTTTACCTCGGACTGGGTGCGATGTCGACGTGGCTCATCATCGCGGTATTTTTTCGCATGTCGTCGGTTGCGTCGATGATAACGGCGCTGTTTGCGCCGTTTGCAACGTGGTTGTTATTCGGCGTTACGCATCCGTTTTTCGCCAGCGTGGTGCTGTTGGCGGTGCTGCTGATTTATCGCCATCGCCGCAACATCAAAAATATTCTGGCGGGCACGGAAAACAGGTTTGGACAAAAAGCCCGGCCTGGCGTCTGAGCTGGAGTCTATCGAAGGAACGTGCCGGCGGTTGGAGGTCCTGGCTGCATTTTGATTGTCGTTAGGTGTGCATTGGAAATACAATGAGAACATGATGACGCGCCGTTTAATATTGCTCTGTTTGGGACTGTTGGTTTCAACGGCTGGTATCGCAATCGCACAAACTTTTCCCGCCAAGCCGATTCGCGTCATCGTCGCCTATCCGCCCGGCGGCTCGACCGACATCATTGCGCGTATTCTCGGCCAGAAACTGACCGACCGCTTCGGCCAGACCATGCTGGTCGACAACCGCGCAGGCGCCGCCGGGATGATAGGTGCAGCCATTGCCGCTCAGGCCACGGCGGACGGTTACACCCTGATTCTGAGCGACACGCCGTTTGTGGTTAATCCGAGCGTTTTCGCCAAGGTGCCATACGACCCGATCAAGGATTTCACGCCTATCGTCATGGTCGCGCAGTCGCCGCTGATGCTGGTGGTGAATGCTGCCGTGCCGGCGCAAACCGTGCAGGAGCTGATCAAGCTGGCCAAAGCGCAGCCGGGCAAGTTTACGATCGCGTCGGCCGGTACCGGCGCTTCGTCCCATGTCGTCGCGGAACTTTTCAAAATGCGCGCCGGAGTAAACCTCACGCACGTCCCGTACAAGGGCCTGGGGCCCGCGTTGGTCGAAGTCGCCGGCGGCCAGGTGAATGCGCTGTTTTCCAGCATTCCCGCCGCGATGCCGCACGTGAAAACGGGGAAGCTGCGCGTGCTGGGTGTCTGCTCGCCGCGCCGCGTCGCGGTCGCCCCCGAAGCGCCGACGATGGAGGAGAGTGGGGTACGCGATTTCGAGGCTGCGATCTGGTACGGCTATCAGGGGCCTGCAGGCATGCCCAGGCGGGTGGTCGATACGCTGAGCAGGGAAATCGCGCGCGCCGCGGAACTGCCTGATGTCCGCGAACGTTTTCTCGGCATCGGGCTCGAGTCTTTTATGCTGATGCCGAAAGAGTTTCACGCTTTCATCGCCGCCGATCTGAAGAAGTGGGCGGAGGTCGCCAGGGCAGCCAATATCAAAGCCGAGTAATGCCGCCAATCGCAATTGGCGCGGCGCCGTCCGGGACCGGCGGTTTCAATGCAGAGTCATTCAGCAAACAAAAAAGGAACGAAATGAAAAAGATGAGGTTGCTTACGTTGTGCTTTGCTGCGGCCGCGGTATCCAGTATTGCTTGTGCCCAGCAATATCCCGCCAAGTCGGTGCGGCTGGTGGTGCCGTTCGTCGCCGGCGGGCCGACCGACATCCAGACGCGCATGTTCGCGGAGAAACTGACGCAGCGCCTCGGCCAGAATTTCGTCGTCGACAACCGCGGCGGCGCCAACGGCAATATCGGCATGGAGATCGTCGCCCGCGCGCCTGCCGATGGTTACACCCTGATCCAGGCCTCCAGCGCCAGCTGGGCGGTAAGTCCCAGCCTGTACAAGCTCAATTACGATGTCGTCAAGGATTTCGCACTGGTGATCCAGCCACTGAGCGCGCCGACGGTACTGGTGGTCCATCCTTCGGTGGCCGCGACCAACATCAAGGAGCTGGTCGCGCTGGCGAAAGCGAAACCCGGCGCGCTCAATTACGGCTCGTCCGGCGTCGGCGGCATCGGGCATATATCGGCTGAAACTTTCTGCCTGATGACGGGCACGAAGATGACGCATATCCCGTTCAAGAGCGCAGCCCCGGCGCTGATTGCGCTGCTCGGCAAGGAAATCGACATATTGTTCAATAACACGATCGCGACGGTGCCTTTCATCAAATCGGGCCAGGTGCGCGCGCTCGGCGTAACGAGCCTGAAGCGGTTGTCGGCGCTGCCCGACGTGCCGACCATCGATGAAAGCGGCGTGAAAGGCTTCCAGCATACTTCCTGGACGGCCATGGCAGCGCCCGCCGGCACGCCGAAAGAAATCATCAATAAGCTGAACGCCGAGATGAACCAGATACTGAAGCTGCCTGACATTCAGGAAAAGGCGGCGGCAGGCGGCGCCGAGATTGTAGGCGGCACGCCCGCGCAAGCCGACGCTTTTCTGAAGTCCGAGCTGGCCAGGTCCAAGCGCCTTGTTACCGAAGCGAACCTCAAGTTCGATTAACAGGATAGCAAAACATCATGGCTGAAAAATCCGTTGTGCTGATGGGGGTCGGCGACATGGGCCCGATGCACGATCCCATGGAAGCCTATGGCACGCTCGCGAAACCGGTGCTGGCGACCGCTGACATCAGGTTCGCGCAGGCAGAGCGACTTTACTCGGAACGGGGTTCTCTGCAGGTGCATGCCGAAATCCCCAATGCGCGTCTCAAACCGCACATGGCGGATGTTTTCAGCGACTGCGGTTTCGACGTCGTGTCGGTCGCGGGCAATCACGCGCTGGATTGGGGCGAAGAAGCTTTTCTCGACACTATCGAAAACCTGCAGAAGAGAGGAATTCAGACTGTCGGCGGCGGACGCAATCTGGCGGAAGCGCGTCGCCCGGTCGTCATCACGCGCAACGGTTTGCGCGTGGCGATACTTTCGTACTGCTCGATATTGAACGAAGGATTCGCGGCAGGCCCGAACAAGCCGGGCATTGCGCCATTGCGCATCCACACTTATTACGAAGCCGTCGAGCACCAGCCCGGCATCGCGCCCAGGGTCGTGACCATTCCTTACGAAGACGATCTCGCAGACATGGTGGCCGACATCAAGGCGGCGAAGCAGTCGGCGGATTGTGTCGTACTGTCGCTGCATTGGGGCCTGCATTTCATTCCTAAAACGATAGCGCAGTATCAACCTGCCGTCGCCAATTCTGCTTTTGCCGCGGGCGCCGATATTATTCTCGGTCACCATCCGCACGTCCCCAAGGGGATAGGCGTGCACGATGGCAAGGTGTGCTTCTACAGTCTCGGCAATTTCATCATGTCGCGCAACGAAAGAACGCCGGCGAACGCGGCGGCGTTCGTCAAAAACCATGGCGTAGAACTCGACCCGGACTATCCGCGTCTCGCTTACGGCAAGGATTCCAAGCGCACGCTGATCGCCAAAGCCGTGCTGACGCCGCAAGGCGCCAGGAGCGTGTCATTTCTGCCCGCGCTGGTCGACAAGCAGTTGCGGCCCGAAATCCTGCGCCCCGGCGACGCGCGCTTCGACGAGGCGGTAAGCTATATGGACTGGGCGTCGGAAGATTTCGACCACAAGTTTACGGTTAAAGGCGATGAGGTCGTGATTACGGGCGGTTAGCCGCGCAACGAAAAGGGGATGGCAATGGCGGTAAGAAATGCGTTGTGGGTGTCGATTGCATTTTGCCTGACGTTTGCGGCAATACCTTTGCGCGCCGCCGAAGAGTTTCCAAGCCGGCCGATCCGCATCGTCGTCGCTTATGCGCCGGGAGGCGGCAACGACCTTTTTGCCCGCGTGCTGGGAAAACGGCTCACGGAAACCCTCGGCAAGACCGTGCTGGTCGACAACCGGCCGGGCGCGAATGGAATCATCGGGACGAAGCTGGTCGCCGCCGCCACGCCCGACGGCTACACCGTGATCCTCGCCGACATGGCGCACGCGACCAATCCGTTCGTCTACTCGACCGCCCAATACGATCCGATCAAGGATTTTGCGCCGATCACGGCGCTGGGCAGCGCGCCCATCATACTGATCGTGCATCCGTCGGTTCCCATGCAGACACTCACCGAATTCATCGCCGCCGCCAAAAGCCAGGCGGGAAAAATCGTCATGGGTTCAGGCGGCACCGGCTCTACCAGCCATATCGCAGGCGAATTTTTTCAGCTGCGCACGGGCACCAGGTTTACGCACGTTCCATATAAAGGCACCGGGCCCGCGCTCGCTGACCTGGTCGGCGGGCAGACTCAGTGCATATTCTCGCCGGTGGCCGCCGCCATACCACTCGTTACCGCGGGCAGGGTGCGCGCGCTCGCGATTTCGTCGGCAAAAAGGGCCGCCATCGTTTCCGAGGTGCCTACGTTCGAAGAATCCGGCGTCGCCGACTTTCGCGTCGGCGGCTGGTATGGAATCCTCGCGCCCGCCGGGACGCCTAAAGCCATTGTCGCCCGTCTCAATAAAGAAATCGTCGCTGCGGTTCAGGCGCCTGAAGTCAGGAGCCGGTTCGACGATGCGCTGGTAACCCCGGGCACCGGCACGCCCGAGGAGTTCACTGCTTTTCTGAAGTCCGAAGCGGCGCGCTGGTCGCAGCTCATCAAGACCGTCGGCATCAAGGTCGACTGAGCGTTATTTTTTCGAGACGTCGTACGGCACGAAGGTGTCGTACTGCAGGTCTATCCATTCCGCCGTAAAGTTGGGCTCGCGTTTTTCGAGGAAAGCGCGCGGGCCTTCGCGGGCGTCCTTGTGGAACATCAGTTCGACGTTGCACAGGATCTGATGCTCAATGCCTTTGACCGGATCACAGCCGAGGCCCTGATTGCGGGCGTTCTTGATCGCGCCTATCGCAGCAGTCGGGCCTTTTGCCAGCTTGGCGGCGAATTCATAAGTTTTCGCCTCGAGTTCGGTGTCCGCGTAGACCTTGGTCACCAAAGTCAGGCGCTGCGCTTCGTCGATGTCGATAAAGTCGCCGAGCAGCAGCATTTCGGTCGCTTTGCCCATGCCGACGTAGCGGGGCAACAGGTAAGCACATCCACCGCCCATGCCGCGCTTGACGTAGATCGAGGCCAACCTTGCGCCTTTTGAAGCCATGCGGAAATCGCATGCCAGCGCGATGTCGAACCCAGCGCCCACCGCGTACCCTTCGACCATGGCAACAACAGGTTTGCGCAAATTCATGATTTCGACCACCAGGCGCGGATAGCCGGTCTTCATGCGCGTGTGCAGGTCGGGATCGCCGTATTTGAAACGTTCCTCCGGATGCAGATCGTCACCTGCGCAGAAATTGCCGCCGGCGCCGCGCAGCACGATGGCACGCACGCCGTGGTCCTGGCGCGCTCGTTCCAGCGCATCGCACAGGTCTATGATCATGGTCGGGATCAGCGCGTTATATTTTTTCGGCCGGTCCATCGTGATGGTCGCGATCTTCTTTTTGACTTCGTACTGAATCAGTCCGTCGGACATTGTTGCTCTCCTTTGGTTTGGATTGTGACTTGCGGGATTAGCGGTTATTGCGGGCAATCTATTGTACGGCTGGCGGCGTGACTGCGGGTTCTACGTCGGCGTCAGTCCGAGGCGATAAATCCGGTTTGCGGCGCCGGAAAACATCGCCGTTTTTTCCGCGGCTGAATATGCTGCTGCGATACGCTTGAAGGTATTCCAGAGCGTGGCGTAGCTGCAGGTCTGCACGTCGACCGGGAAATTGCTTTCGAACATGCAGCGCCCGGGGCCGAAGGCTTCGATGCAGGTTTCGATGTATGGGCGCCATGCTGTGGCAAGTTCATCGGAGGACGGCGGCGTATCGCGCAGGTAAAAGCCGAATCCGAAAAACAGCATGCCGAGCCCGCCTAGTTTCACCACGACATTCGGGCAGCCGGACAATTTGACCAGGGACTTGCGCCAGGTCACAAATATTTCTTCGCGGCGATTCGCATATGGCCCAACACCGAGCGGTGCGCCGATGTGATTGAGGATGATGGTGGTATCGGGGAAGCTGCGGGCGAGGTCCGTGAGTTGCGGCAGCTGGTGATGAAATAGCCAAGCGTCGAAAGTCATGTTCAGTGGCGCCAATTGGGCAAAGCCGGCGCGAAAGCGCGGGTCGGTAATGCGATCCGGCGGTGGCCGGCGCACGCCGTAATTGATATCGCTGCCATCCCACATCAGTGGATCGCGGATGCCGCGAAAGCGGCCGCCGCCCGCTGCGATGTGCGCTTCGAGTCCTGCGCGGACTTCCGCGCCAAAAGTCAGGTCGAGCGTGCCGACTATTCCGGCGCAAGGCTGCCAGCGGCTGATGTTCGGCGTGGCTGCAGCAAGGCTCTGCATTACGAACTCGGTTTCGCCGACCGGTCGCAGCAGGGCGGGGCCATCGGTGCGGTGCCCCGTCTGCGAGTCGATAAAGACCGTAGCGCGTATGTTGTGTCCGCTCGCGAGGTCGGCAGCGAGCTCCGGCAGCAGGTAGCGGCCATGCGCTGTGTCGCGCAGGTGGTGGTGCGGGTCTACGATAGGCAGTGCGGGTTCGAGTATCGCTTCTCGCGCGCCACCTGCGTGCCAAACCCTGAGTTCGCCCAGCGTGCGAACGTTGTTGGTCTTGAAAGCAGGATTATTCTGCGCCAGCTCCATACGCTATTCAGGTTTGACGCCGGCGCGCTGGGCAACCGCGGTGAATTTGGCGTGGTCGGTGCGTATTAAGTCCGCGAACTGCGGAGCGGTCAGGCCCGCAGGGTCGAGCCCGCGGCGTGCCAGCTCTTCCGCCAGTCCGCCATTGAGTATCGCAATGACGTCGGCCTGGACGCGGGCAACGATGGGCGCAGGCGTATTGGCCGGTCCGAGAAAGCCGACCCACGACCCGCCGACGAAACCTTTCAGGCCCTGCTCGTCGAACGTCGGGATTTCGGGAGCGGACGGCGGCCGCTTGGCCATGGTGGCGCCGATCGCGCGCAGTATCCCGGAATCGATGTGCGGTTTGGTGGTGGCTATGGTGTCAAAAGCCATATCTACCTGGCCGCCCAGCAGGTCGGTCATCATGAGGCCGCTGCCCTTGTAAGGTATATGTGTGGTCTTGACGTTGGCGGCTGAATTGAAAAGCTCGGCGACGAGGTGGGTAGTGGTACCGGTGCCCGAGGTCCCGTAGTTGAGCTTGCCGGGATAGCGTTTGGCCAGTGCGATCAACTCTTTGAGGCTTTTTGCGGGAACGCGGGAATTCACCACCAGAACGAATGGCGAGCGCGCAACCAGCACCATGGGTGTGAAATCGGTCAGCGCGTTGAACGGCATGTCCTTGATGATGGCCTGGGCGGTCGTCAGCTCGGATGCGGAGGACAGCAGCAGCGTATAACCGTCGGGCGCCGCCTTTGCCACCATATTGGCGCCTATGGTGCCGGCGGCGCCGGCGCGATTGTCGATTATCACGGGCTGGCCCCAGGCTTGGGAGAGTTTGGCCATCATCAAACGTCCGGTGATGTCTATGGTCCCGCCGGGCGCATATGGCACGATGATGCGGACGGGTTTGGCAGGCCAAGCCTGGGCAAAGGCCGCGGGTGCTGCCGCGAGGCCGGCGGAAATCAGGAGCAGCACGGTGATCAGGCGGCGTGGCAGGAAGTTCGATGTAGTATTCACAGTCATATCGTTGCTGTCGTTAAAGCGATTTTGTGAAAGGATAGCATGTAAGGGCCGGCATTCAGCGTCACGGTTCGCACTCTGAAAGGAAAGACATGGAGCACTTTGAGGACAGCCGCTTGCAGGGGCTGCTGGATATCCGGGAGGCAATGGCGGCGCTGTCTGCCGCGTTCGGAGAACTGGCGCGCGGACAGGCCGTGGTGCAGCCGCGCATGCGCATCGAAAGCGGCGGCACCATGTTCAACACAATGGCCGCCATGCTGCCGGGCAGCGGTTACTGTGGAGCGAAGGTCTATACCTATACCAGTGCCGGATATGGGTTCGTGGTACTGTTATTTTCCATGCGCAGCGGCAAACCTCTTGCGACATTCGATGCCGGTTACCTCACTACGCTGCGTACTTCCGCCGCTTCGGCTCTCGCCTCGACCTATCTCGCCCGTCAGAATGCCAGGGTACTAGCGGTTTTCGGCAGCGGTCCGCAGGCGGCCGCTCATGTATCCGCCTTGACAGCAGTGTTGCCTGTTACTGAAGTGCATGTGATCGCCCGCAGCAATGGCGTCGAATTTGCCAGCCGCCTTGCCGCGCAGACCGGGTTGAACGTTGTTGTCAGCGATGCCGAACCCGCCGTTCGCGCTGCAGATGTCATCGTCACCGCGACCCGCTCGAAGGATCCGCTATTTCCCGGCGACTGGATTCGCGCAGGATGTTTTCTCTCGGCAGTGGGATCCTCAAGAGCGGGACACAGCGAATTCGACAGCACGGCAATTTCGCGCTGCGACAGGATTGTCGTGGAGTTACGCAGTCATGCGCGTCATGAAGCCGGCAATTTAATCAAGGCAGCGGAGGCAGGCGTGCTCGATTGGAACCGGGTCGCGGATTTGGGCGAACTGGTGACCGGGGCGGCTTGCGGCCGGCAGACCGTCGACGAAATCACGCTCTTCGACAGTGCCGGGATCGCGCTCGAAGACATCGCGGTTGCGGCCGCCGCCTACCGCAAGCTCCGCGGGGAGAGTGTTGATTGATAGAGTGGTTACTGCTCCGGTTTCACGTTCGCTTCTTTGATTACCTTGCCCCACTTCACGACCTCGTCGCGCATGAACCGTGTAAACACTGCTGGGGTGCTGCCGACCGGCTCAATGTCGAGTTGCAGGAAACGTTCGCGGATTTCAGGACGCCGGATGATGAGTCCGGTTTGTCCAGCCAGTTTCTCGACGACCGTCATCGGCGCGCCGGCGGGAGCCAGCATGCCGGCCCACGTCTCGGATACAAATCCCGGCACGCCGGATTCACTGATGGTCGCCAACTCGGGAGCAACTGCCGAACGTTGCGCGGAGGTGATGGCAAGCGCCTTGACCTTGCCCGATTTCATATGCTGCACGACGGAGGACGGCACGGTGAACAGAAGCGCGATATGCCCGCCCATGAGGTCAACGAGGGCAGGCCCGCTGCCCTTGTAAGGAACATGGGTCATCCTGGTCCCGGTCAACGTCATCAGCAATTCCAT
>JAIOOZ010000542.1 GCA_021414185.1 Betaproteobacteria bacterium | reverse complement strand
GGTTCGGAAGTCGCCGAACCCTTGCATAAGTATCTCGCTGCCGCGCAGGCGCCGGGCCCCATGCCGATACTCGGCACTGCAATGACCGCCGCTCCGGAAACCGCCGCGCTCGTCAACGGCACTTTCGGGCACGCGCTCGATTACGACGACGTGCTGTCCATCATGCCCGCGCATCCGAGCGCCGTCATCGTCGCCGCGCTCCTCGCCAGCATCCATGGCAAGCGAGTGGACGGACGTGCGTTCATCGAAGCCTATCTCCTCGGCGTGGAGGTCGGCGGCAATATCGGCATCGGCATGACCAACGGTCATTATCAGCGCGGTTTTCACGCGACCGGCACGCTGGCGCTTTTCTCCGGCATCGCGGCGCTCGCGAAACTGCACAAGCTTGACGTCGCAACGACGCAGCAGGCGTTCGGCATCGCATCTTCGATGTCGAGCGGACTGCGGCGCAACTTCGGCACCATGACCAAGCCGCTGCATACGGGCATCGCTGCGCGCAGCGCGCTGACTGCTTTCAATCTCGCCGCTTCCGGGTTCAGCGCAGCGCCCGACGTGCTCGAATCCAAGGCCGGATTCTTCAGTTCCTACGGCGTGGCCGAATCCAGTGTCGATATCACCGTCAAAGGCCTGGGCAAGCCTTACATCATCGTCGACCCCGGTCTCGCCCTGAAAAAATTTCCCTGCTGCTACGCGTCGCACCGCGCGATTGATGGACTCCTCACGCTGCGCGAAAAACTCGCCTGCGATGCAACGAATGTCGCCAAGGTGATTTGCCGCATGCCGCCGGGCGGCATGCACGTGCTCACCTATCCGCGCCCAACAACCGGGCTTGAGGGCAAATTCAGCCTGCACTATCCACTCGCCGCCGCGCTGCTCGACGGCAAATGCGTGCTGGCGACGTTTACCGATGAATACGTGCAGCGCAAGGAGATTGCTGATCTCTACGAGCGCATCGATGCCGCGGAAAACCCCGCCTGCCGCGGCGACGATCCGCTGTTCGAGACGCGCAGCTCCGGCAGCAAAGGCTTTGTAGAAGTCGAAGTGCATCTGCACGACGGCCGCAGCGAAAAAATA
>JAIOOZ010000454.1 GCA_021414185.1 Betaproteobacteria bacterium | reverse complement strand
TGGGGCATAGTCACGCTGGCCGATGGCGCAGTGATCAATCTCGGCGTGAGCTATGCGCTGCCGGCGCGTTACCCGACGCTGGGGCAATCCGACCGCGTCGAGTTGCTCGGTGCGGAAGGCACCATGATCATCGACGACGATCACATGGACCACGTACTTTATTCGGACAAAGGCATTCCGCACGCCTACGTGCCGGACCACAGCGTCAACATGGCATTCCTCGGCAGCAATACGGCGGGCGACTGGGCGTGCGGCGATTTCTGGGGGCCGCTCGGCAACGAGACGCGCGCGTGGCTGGATCATCTCGTGACAGGAAGTCCGACGGTGCACACCACTCCGGAGCAGGCGCGTATCAATCTCGAAACGACGATTGCGATCGAGCGCGCGGTGGCGACAGGCCAGTCGATCAGGCTGCCGCTGGAAACCTGATGACGCAAGAGGCGCGGGGCGAGAGACGAGAGGCGGATAAAGCCGCAGGCGTGCTGCTCGCCGCTTGCCTGATTGCGGGCGGAGCAGTTGCACAGGATTTCCCTGCGCACCCGATCCGCATGATTTCGCCCAACCCAGCCGGCGGCGCGAACGATACGATCGCGCGCATCGTGGTCAACAAGCTCTCCGAAATTCTCGGCGTGCAACTGGTGATCGACAATCGTGGCGGTGGCGGCGGCGTGATCGGCGGTGAAATCGCCGCCAGGGCGACGCCCGATGGTTACACGCTGCTCGCGGGATCGGTATCCACGCATTCGTTCGCGCCGCTGATCCACGCGAAGCTCGGTTACGATCCGGTCAGGGATTTTGCGCCGATTTCCCTGTTTGCGATTGCGCAAAACCTGCTGGTGGTTCATCCGTCGGTGCCGGCGACGAACGTGCGCGAACTCATAGCGCTCGCGAAGGCGAAGCCGGGCACGTTGAATTACGCTTCCGGCGGCAACGGTTCGACCAGTCATTTTGCCGTGGCGTTGTTCGTCAGCACGGCGGACATCGGCAAAGAGACGGTGCATATCCCGTACAAGGGCGGCGCGCCGGCCATCACGGCGACGATCGCACGCGAGACGCATTTTTATTTCGGCCCGATGGCCGGCGGCACCGTGCCGCACGTCAAGGCCGGACGCCTTAATGCGCTTGCGGTGGGCGGCACAAAGCGCTCGCCAGTCCTGCCGGACGTGCCTACAGTCGCCGAATCGGGGCTTCCCGCGTATTACGCAGCAGGCTGGTTCGGCCTGTTTGCGCCGGCAAAAACGCCGCGCGCTATCGTCATGCGGCTCAACCAGGCCGTTGTCAAAGCGATGAGCGCGCCGGATGTGACGCAGAGATTCGTCGATCTCGCGGTCGATCCGGTCAGCGACACGCCGGAAGAGTTTGGCCGTTTTGTGCGGGAGCAGCTCGATACGCACCGCCGGCTGGTCGAGAAGCTCGGCATCCGGTTCGAATGACCTTGAGGAGAATTTCCATGCGCCCTGTCCTTTTGATCACCGTGTTTTTCCTGACCGCCGATTTTGCGCTGGCGCAATCCGATGCATTGCAAAGCGGCCAGCGCAAAGCGGGCGCCGCGTTCAGCGAGCTGCAGAAGGCGAAATACGAAACCAAGCGCGTCGAGCAGGAGTTCCAGCAGAGTGACAACGACTACAAGACCGCGCAGAAACGCGCCGACGAGCTGAAGCGCCAGTCCGAAGCTGCGCATAAGAAGCTGGATGTGGCTAAAGCCAAAGAAGC
>JAIOOZ010000453.1 GCA_021414185.1 Betaproteobacteria bacterium | reverse complement strand
GGCACGCTCGTTTTGCACTTCCATGGCGACGCTCGCGCGGTCGACCGCGTACTTGAGCAATACCCAGCGCGCCTCCTGCCAGGTGGTGACGGCCTCGCCGCCGACCTTGACGATGGTTTCGCCGACTGCGAATTGCGCCTGCGCAGCCGGCGACTCCGGCGCCACTGCGCCGATCACCGGCTTCATGCCCGGCACGCCATGCATGAATATCAACCAGTACAGAAATATCGCCAGCAGGAAATTGGCGAGCGGTCCCGCAACCACTATCAGAAAACGCCGGTATACGGATTGCCGGTTGAACGCGCGCGGCAGATCCTGCGCGGCAACTTCGCCTTCGCGCTCGTCGAGCATCTTGACGTAGCCGCCAAGCGGAAACGCCGCCAGCGCCCACTCGGTCTGATCTTTGCCGTAGCGGCGGCTGAATATGACACGGCCGAAACCGACCGCAAAACGCAGCACTTTGACGTTGCACAGCCGCGCCGCCAGGTAATGGCCGAACTCATGCACGACGATCAGCGAGCCCAGCGCGAATGCAAATGCAACTATCGTGGTCAGAAAATTCATCTCACTCCAGGTCTGTCCGGTTTCAGGCGGAAACGCGCACTGGCTGCTCCAGCACAACGGCCGCATTGCGTGCAAGCCATTCCTGCGCACATGCGCGCGCGCTCGCATCGGCCGCGAATACATCTTCGATCCCGCCCAGGGGCACGACCGCGACGCCAGCCAGCGTATGTTCGATCAACTCCGGGATACGGTCAAACCGCAGCTGCGATGCGAGAAATGCGGCGACTGCGACTTCGTTCGCTGCATTGAGCACCGCCGGCGCGCTGCCGCCCGCGCGCAACGCGCCGCGCGCCAGGTCCAGGCAGGGAAAACGCGCGGTATCCGGCGCCGAAAAATTAAGCTGGCTTAACGCTGCAAGATCCAATCCATCGACCCCCGCGTCGATCCGCTCCGGAAAGCCGAGCGCGAATGCGATGGGTGTGCGCATATCGGGATTACCTAGTTGCGCGATCAACGAGCCGTCCACGTATTCGACCAGCGAGTGGATCACGCTTTCCGGGTGGATCACGACCTTGATTTGCGCTTCGTTCGCATTGAACAACCAGCTCGCCTCGATGACTTCCAGCCCCTTGTTCATCATCGTCGCGGAATCTACGGAAATTTTGCGTCCCATCACCCAGTTGGGATGCGCGCAAGCCTGGTCTGGAGTAACGTTACGCAGCCGCTCCAGCGGCACGCCGCGAAACGGCCCGCCGGATGCAGTCAGCACGATGCGGCGCACGCCGGATGCCGCGAGGTCGCCGGCAAAACTGCGCGGCAAAGCCTGGAACACTGCATTGTGCTCGCTGTCGATCGGCAACAGAGTTGCGCCGTGGCTGCGCACGGCCTGCATGAATACCGGGCCGGCCGTGACCAGTGCTTCCTTGTTCGCCAGCAGCACACGCTTGCCGGCCTGCACCGCGGCAAAACTCGCGCGCAATCCGGCGATGCCGACGATGGCCGCCATCACCGTATCTACTTCAGGCAGGGCCGCGACTTGCTGCAGCGCCGCTTCGCCGTGCAGCACCGTCGTCGCGCTGCCCTGCGCGCGCAGCCTGCTTTGCAACTGCTCCGCATCCTGCGCCCCGCCGATGACCGCGTAGCGCGGCGCGAATTCCACGCACTGGCGGAACAGCAGATCTAGTTGACGGTGCGCGGTCAGCGCGACCACGCGGAAACGGTCGCGATGACGCGCCACGACGTCGAGCGTATTGACGCCCACGCTGCCGGTCGAACCGAGTATCGCCAGATGCCGCATTTTATTCATGCTAAATAAAAATAAGCGCCGCCAGCGGCAGCGCAGACATCACGCCATCGATGCGGTCGAGCATCCCGCCGTGCCCCGGCAGTATGGTGCCGCTGTCTTTCACCCCGGCGCCGCGCTTCAACCACGACTCGAACAGATCGCCGAGGATGCTGAATACCGTCATGCCGAAAAAAGCCGCGATAAGAAACTGCAAATCATGTCCGATAAACTGCCCTAGATACAGTACGAGAGCATACACCGTGACAGCGGCAAACGCACCGCCCACGCCTTCCCATGTTTTGCCCGGACTGATGGCGGGCGCGAGCTTGCGCCTGCCAAGAGTCTTGCCGAAGAAATAAGCTGCGGTATCGGCGATCCAGACCACGCCGAACAGAAACAATAGCAACAGCGGATTGGCCTGCAGCTGGGCAAGCGCCAGCCATAACGGCAACAACACCGCGACGCCGGCCGCGCCCAGCACAAAGCGGTTGCGCACTGCGAGCTTCAGCCACAACCAGCATGGCGCGATGACGAGCCAGAACGCGACGCTGAAAAAATAGATGGCATGGGTGATGAACGCGCCGTATCCCCTGCCCGCTGCGCCGCGGACTGCCGTCAACCAGACCAGCGCGACGCCCAGCGCCAGCAGAAACAAGAACGACGCTGCGCCGGCGCGGCTGAAACGGGCGAGCTTCGCCCATTCGTGACCGGCGACGAGCAAGGGCGCAACCAGCGCAAGCTGCCACCACGCCCCGGGCAGCAGGAACATGGCCGCCAGAAACAGCGGCAGGACGACCGCGACGGTCAGCAGGCGCAGTTTGAGCATGGCAAGCCGCCTTTCCGCCGGCGGTCAGCGGCCATCGGCCGCCTGTGCCTGCGGCAACTTCTGTGCGCCGTCGCCTTCGCGCAATTGCTCGCTGGTGCGCCCGAAGCGGCGCTCGCGGCGCTGGTAGGATGCGATGGCGAGATCGAAGGCAGCCGTGTCGAAATCCGGCCACAGCGTGTCGGTGAAATACATTTCCGTATACGCGAGCTGCCACAGCAGAAAATTACTGATGCGCTGCTCACCGCCGGTGCGTACGAAAAGGTCCGGCTCGGGAGCATATGCAAGCGACAGGAAAGGCTGCAGGTCGGTTTCAGTGAAACCGGCAGCCAGTTGCGGGTGGTCCTTGAGCATGCGCGCGACGGCCTGGATGATGTCCCACCGTCCGCCGTAGTTTGCCGCTATCGTCAGCGTCAGCCGCGTGTTGTCGCGAGTCAGGGTCTCCGCATCGCTCACCAGGCGCCGCAACGGCTTCTCGAAACGCGACAGATCGCCGATCACCCTGAAGCGCACGCCATTCTCATGCAGTTTCGCGACTTCCTGTTCGAGCGCCGCGATGAACAATTGCATCAGGAAAGAGACCTCATCCGCAGGGCGGCGCCAGTTCTCGCTGCTGAACGCGAACAGGGTCAGGTATTCGATGCCTTTGTCGACGCAACCGCGCACCGTGCTGCGCACGTTTTCAACGCCGCGCCGGTGGCCGGCGATGCGCGGTAAAAAACGCTGCTTGGCCCAGCGTCCATTGCCGTCCATGATGATGGCGACATGGCGCGGCGTGACGGCCGTCGCGGGAATTGCGATGGTGGAACTGGGAATTGCCACTAGCGCGCTATACCGCCAGCAGATCGACTTCTTTGGCAGCCAGCGCCTTGTCGATTTCGGCGATGTGACGGTCGGTCAGTTTCTGCACGTCATCCTGCGCCTTGCGCTCTTCGTCTTCGGCGACCTTCTTCTGCTTGAGCAGGTCCTTCAGATGATTGTTGGCGTCGCGCCGGATATTGCGCACCGCGACGCGCGCGCCCTCCGCTTCCTTATGCACGACCTTGATCAGGTCGCGGCGCCTCTCCTCGGTCAGCGGCGGCATCGGCACGCGCACCGTCTCGCCCATCGTCGACGGATTGAGTCCGAGACCCGCATCGCGTATCGCTTTTTCAATGGCCGCCACCATTTTCTTTTCCCAGGGCGTCACGGCTATGGTACGCGCATCGAGCAGGCTCACGTTCGCCACGCTGTTAATTGCCGTCTGCGTCCCGTAATAATCGACCATTACATGATCGAGAATGCCGGTGTGAGCGCGGCCGGTGCGTACCTTGCCAAGATCGTTTTTCAACGCCTCGAAGGTCTTTTTCATCTTTTCTTCGGTGGATTTCTTGATGTCGGCAATCATGTTCATGAACTCCCCGCTAACAATGCACGAGCGTACCTTCGTCTTCGCCCATGACCACGCGCTTGAATGCGCCGGGCTTGAAAATGCTGAATACGTTGATGGGCAGTTTCTGGTCGCGGCACAAGGTCAGCGCAGTCGCATCCATCACTTTGAGGTTCTTGATGATGGCCTCGTCGAACGTGAGGCTCTTGTAGCGCATGGCGTCGGCATGCGTCTTGGGGTCTTCGGTATAAACGCCGTCGACCTTGGTCGCTTTCAGGACAAGGCTGACGTTCATCTCCATGCCGCGCAGCGCCGCCGCCGTGTCAGTCGTGAAAAACGGGTTGCCGGTGCCGGCGGCGAATATCACCACCTTGCCCTCTTCGAGGTAGCGCATGGCCTTGCCGCGGATATACGGCTCCACCACCTGTTCGATATTGAGCGCCGACTGCACGCGGCTCACCAGGTTCATGCGCCGCATCGCATCCTGCAAGGCCAGCGCATTCATGATGGTCGCCAGCATGCCCATGTAGTCGGCGGTGGCGCGGTCCATGCCCGCCGCCGCCGGCGCCATGCCGCGGAAAATATTCCCGCCGCCGATAACCACCGCGACTTCCACGCCGAGTGCCACTACCTCAGCGATCTCCGAGATGATGCGCTCGATGGTCGCGCGGTTGATACCGTAGGCATCGTCGCCCATCAGCGCTTCGCCGCTGAGCTTGAGCAATATGCGTTTATGTGCGGGCTGGTCGGCCATGGGTCAGCTGGGCTGCGCTTCCTTGCCGGCCTTGCTGGCCTGGGCCATGACCTCGGCGACGAAGTCGTCCTTGCGCTTCTCAATGCCTTCGCCGACGACATAGAGGTAAAAAGCGTGTACCTGCGCGCCTTTGCTCTTCAGCACCTGCTCGACGGTCTGCTTGTCGTCCTTGACGAACGGCTGGCCGAGCAGGGTCTTGTCCTTGAGGATCTTCTGCACGCTGCCTTCGACCATTTTCTCGACGATGTTCGCCGGCTTGCCGGATTCGGCCGCTTTGGCCGCCGCAATATCGCGCTCGCGCTTGATGAGATCGGCGGGAATGCCCTCTTTCGACAGCGCCATCGGCTTGATCGCGGCAATGTGCATCGCAATGTCTTTGGCCAACGCGTCGTCGCCACCGGCGATGTCGATCAGCACGCCGACCTTGGCGCCGCCGTGAATGTAAGTCGCAAGCCGGCCGGCCGCCGCCACGCGCGCGAAGCGCCGCAGCGAAACGTTCTCGCCGATTTTGCCGACCAGCGCCGTACGCACTGCTTCCACGCTGGAGCCGTCGAGCGGCAACGCGGACAGCGCGGCGACGTCGGCGGGATTTTTAGCGGCAACCAGTTCCGCCGCTTTTTTCGCAAAACCGAGAAAGTCCTCGTTCTTGGCCACGAAGTCGGTTTCGCAATTCACCTCGACTATCGATCCCAGCTTGCCGTCCGCTGACACATGCACCGCGACGATACCTTCCGCCGCCACGCGCGACGACGCTTTGCTCGCCTTGTTGCCGAGTTTGACGCGCAGAATATCCTCTGCCTTGACGAGATCACCACCGGCTTCGGTGAGCGCTTTCTTGCATTCCATCATGGGCGCGTCGGTCTTGTCGCGCAATTCCCTGACCATACCTGCGGTGATTTCCGCCATTTCCACTCCAAACTCTAAAAATGCTGCTTTAATCTTCAACCGTCACGCCGCCGCGGGCACTGCCACGAAACTGCGCCGGGCTTCCACTTAAAAAAAAGGGG
>JAIOOZ010000452.1 GCA_021414185.1 Betaproteobacteria bacterium | reverse complement strand
TGTCGCGAGCGTCATCATGGTCATCGCCTCGCTCGTGGCGTTGTGGGGTTCGACCTGGATCATGCGCGGCAAAGACTATGCGACGCTGCAACGAGGCGGCTCCAGCCTCGCCAAGCGCAAGCTGAAGCCGTGGCAGGCGGTGATTGCCTACGGCTGGATCGTGCTGGTTCTGATAGTGGTGCTGTCGCCGCACCTCGGCATACTGCTGTTGTCGCTATCCAAAGTCTGGAGCTATTCAATCGTCCCCGACGTCTACACGCTGGACAATTACGTGACGGTCTTTCGCGACTCCAGCGGCATGATGGCGAATACCCTGCTCTATTGCGGTATTGCCGCGGGACTCGACGTCGTCATCGGCACCGCAATCGCCTACCTGATACTGCGTACCAAATTGCCGGGACGCCAGTGGCTGGATTTTGCGGCCAGCGCTGCGATTGCCATACCGGGCGTCGTGCTCGCCATCGGCTATTTGCGCACGTTCCGGGATTTCCAGTTGCCGTTCACCAACGAGCCATTTACCGCATTCTGGCTCATCATCGCCATCGCCTACACGGTCAGGCGTTTGCCGTATGCATTGCGTTCATGCATGGCGGCATTGCAACAGATGCATGTTTCACTTGAAGAAGCTGCCGAGAACCTCGGCGCCAACAAGAACCGCACCATCTATCGCGTAGTAGTGCCATTGATGGCAGGCGGCATCCTCGCCGGCTTCGTCACGAGCTTTCTGACCGCGGCAGTGGAATTGTCGGCGACCATCATGCTCGTCACCGCGCAAAGCGACGCACCGATGTCGTACGGCATCTATCTCTACATGCAAAGCATCGCCGGACGCGGACCGGGCGCAGCACTTGGCGTCATCGCCGTCGTGCTGGTCGGTCTCGGCACCTACTTCTCCAACCGCCTGATCCGCAACCGCGCCGCAGGACACGCTGCGCAGATATTGAAAACCGGGGTGTAACCATGAACAACGCAACAGCAACCGGCCCCAAGGTCAGGGTCGACATCCGGAACGTGAGTCTCGCGTTCGGCGCAACGCAGGTGCTGCGCGACATCAGCCTCACCGTCGAGCCCGGCGAGTTCTTCGCGCTGCTGGGGCCGTCCGGCTGCGGCAAATCGACGCTGCTGCGCCTGATTGCCGGCTTCAACCAGGCGCAAAGCGGCACGGTGACCATCGACGGCGCGGACATCACGAGCATTCCGCCGTGGCGGCGCGACATCGGCATGGTGTTCCAGAACTACGCGTTGTGGCCGCATATGACCGTCGCGCAAAACGTCGCCTTTGGTCTCGAAGAACGCAAACTGCCGCGTGCGGACATCGCCCGCCGCACGGCTGCAGCGCTCGAACTCGTGGGGCTTGCCGACTATGGCGCACGCCGGCCTAACCAGCTCTCGGGCGGCCAGCAGCAGCGCGTCGCCGTCGCACGCACCATCGCAATCGAGCCGAAGGTTCTGCTTCTGGACGAACCTCTGTCCAACCTTGATGCCAAGCTGCGCGTGCACATGCGCACAGAGTTGCTTGCGCTGCAGCGCAAGCTCGGCATCACCACCATATTCGTGACCCACGACCAGGAAGAGGCTTTGTCGATCTCCGACCGCGTCGCCGTCCTCGACCGCGGCGTGATCCAGCAGGTCGGCACGCCGATGGAACTCTTCGACCGTCCGTACAACCGCTTCATCGCAAGCTTTGTCGGCACCATCAATCTCCTGCGCGGAACGGCGCAGAAATCCGCCGGCGGCGTCACCTTCGAATCACCGCTGATCGGCAAAGTCAGCCTGGCAACGGACAGTCCCATGTCGGGCGACGCCGAAATCGCATTCCGGCCGCACACGCTTAGCCTCGCAGCGCCGGACAGCGTCGGCGCGACGGACAGGATATGGGTGACCGGTAATGTCGCGCACCGCGAGTTTCTCGGCGAATTCGTGCGCTACCGCATCGATGCGCAGGGCACCGACATCGTCGCCGACCAGCCGCATTTCGGCGGCAACGTCGAATTCGTGCCGGGCAGCCAGGTCAGGGTCGGTATCTCGCCCGCGCAGGTTAGGCTGTTGCCGGCCTAAGCCGCGCCGCTGTTCTTGCCGCGCGCGACCAGCATGATCACCGCGCCGACCGCCAGCACGCCGAGCCCGACAAAAGCATGTTTGCCGTGGTAAGTGAGGCTGGACCACAAGAGATAACCGCAGGTAACAACGAAAATCGCCGCCACCACCGGGTAACCGGGCACGCGGAAAGGCCGCGGCGAGTCGGTTTATCGTATGCGCGCCGGGGCGAAGCTGGCGCGCGACGAGCCGCGTTATTTTATTCGCCGTCCGGTTCGTATGCGGCCGGCGGCTGGCGCGCGGCGCCCTCTGGCGTACCGGCACCGGTGGCTCCGGACTTTGCGGCTTCGCGCATTTGCCGGAAACGCTCCGCGACTTCGGCCATGTCCTCAAGCGACTGCATGCGCTCACGCAGGGTAAACGCCGCCGCGCGCCGGAGCTGTTCACGGCGCACGCCTTCCCAGGTGGTCAGAGTCCAGTCGATGTCGTCAGGTATCCGGCTCACGGCTTTGACCTGTCCTCCAGAATCCAGCGCAAGTGCTGGATATCGTCCACGTCACGCGGACGGTTGGCGATTTGTTTCATCGCAATCAATGTGCGAATTGAAACAAATTGCATTTTTAATCCCGGCGCGAGTTCTCCCGTGAACGCCAAGCGATATTCCTCGTCGAAATCGAACGGTTCCGTCACAAAGATATCGATGGTTGTTTCGCGATGCCGGTCGCTCGCCAGATTGAGCACCTGCATGCCTTTCTCACGGATCCATGTCCGGCGTAATTCGGCGTCCGCGAACTGCTCTGCCGTGATGGGCACCCGCGGTTTGTAGCCCAGAGTCGCCAGCGAATCAAACGCAAAACCGATATTTGCAGGATCGAACGCAATCACCAAGTCTATATCCTGCGTAAAACGAAGATACCCGTGCGCGTTTACGGCCACACCGCCCGCAACAAGATAGCGCACGCGCGCGCGCTCCAAGGCCCTGACGATGGCTTCAATGCTCGCGAGTTTCATGCGCTCTTTCCATCCGGATTATTGTCGTTCGCGATTGTCGCGGATTCAAGTCTTTTTCGCGTTGCAAGTCCGGACTTGGTGCTGCCATTAAACCGCCAGGTCTTACCCCGCCTTGCCACTAACGCCGCGCCCGCAAACCAGCATGATCACCGCGCCGACCGCCAGCACGCCGAGTCCGACAAAAGCATGTTTGCCGTGGTAAGTGAGGCTGGACCACAAGAGATAACCGCAAGTGAGCACGAAAATCGCCGGCACCACCGGATAGCCGGGCACGCGGAACGGCCGCGGCGCATTGGGCTCTTTGGCGCGCAATACGAACAATGCGACGCCGACCAGCATGAAAAATCCCCAGAACACCGGCAGCGAATACTCGACCAGGCCTTTGAAGCCCGTATTGTAGATGGCGCCGAAAGCGACCAGCGCGAGTGCAATCACGCCCTGCACCACGATGGCATTGCGCGGCGAACCGCTCTTCTCATCCCATTTGCCGAGGAATCCGAACAACGACCAGTCGCGGCCGAGCGCGTAGTTGGAGCGCGCGCCGACGATGATGGAGCCGTTGACCGAGGTGAATGCGGCGATCGCGATCATGAACGAAATAAGTTTCTCGCCGGTCGATCCCAGCACGTTTTTCAGCAGGTCCGCCGCCACGGCATCGGAGCGCGCCATTGCGCTGTACCCCAAGCCCTTCAGATAGGCAAGGTTGACCAGCACATAGAGCAAGGTGACGATGCCGATCGAGCACAGCAGGGCGCGCGCCATGTTCTTCTCGCGGTCCTTCACTTCTGCCGAAATATAAGCCGCGTCGTTCCAGCCTCCGTAAGTAAACAGCACGAACACCATGGCCGAGCCGATGCCGGCGCCCATGTACCAGGGCCCGCCGCCCGCCGCTGCGGGCGCCGCTGCCGGTGGCTCGCCGGCGATGATGAGCCCGGTGACGACGATAAGGACGAGGCCGCCGACTTCCAGCACCGTAAAGAGATTCTGCGTGATCTTGGCTTCGCGTATGCCCGCGTAGTTCACGATGGTGAGCCCGCCGACCACCAGCGCGGCCCAGATGGCCGATGAATTGGCGCCGAGATTCACGATGCGCGACATATAGTCGCCGAACAAATACGCAAACACCGCAATAGAGCCGGCGACGATCACCGTCATGCGCGCCCAGCCGTACAGAAAAGCGGTCTGACGGCCAAAAGCCTTTTGCAGAAAATGGTACTCGCCACCGGCGGACGGAAAAGCCGTCGCGAGTTCTGCGTAGCACAGCGCACCGATAATCGAGAATATCCCGCCTGCGACCCACACCGTGACGAGCAAAGCCTCGCTTTCCACCGCGCCGGCGACGATAGCCGGCGTGCCGAAAATCCCGGCGCCGACGATGAGGCCGACGATCATAGCGACCGCGTCGGTGAGCGAGAGGCTCGCCCGCGGCTGATTGTCCTGCCCGCTCGCCGGGGCGGTCATTGCGGACCTGCTACCCGCTGCGTTACCTTCCCGCTCCACGGCAGCAGTTGCTGGGTGGCGCCGTCGCCGATCCTGACCGTGCCTTCGACAGTGTCGCCCTTCACCGTGCCCGTGAACTGGTGACGGGTGACGACTTCACCGGGCTTGATGAAATACGAAAAACTCAATTGATCGCTTTCTATTTTGGGCGCCACCAGCGCAATCTGCTGACTGCCGCTTTTTGCGGTGCCCTCCAGCTTCTGATAACGCTGGCTCAGGTCAAATTCAAGATTCGCCGCATTCGCGGCAGGCGACTTGATCTGCGCCTGCCAGTGTCCGCCGACCTTGGCCGGCACTATCCACAGGTAGACGAAGCTGCGGCCCGGGTTACCGACTTTTTTCTCCGGCACTATGAGTTCCTTCTGCTCGTCCGGCAGCCAGTCGCCCATGTGGTAATCGTGCGCGGCGACGCGTGTGCCCGGCTTGAGACTGAGAATTTTCGGCCGCAATTTCGCGTTCATTTCCGGCAACAGGTAGGTCGTGATGACCGTCGCCTGGGTCAGGTCGGTTTCGAACAGGTTCTGCTTGATGAACTTCGCGCGGTCGGCTATGCCTTCGGCAAGCGCCTGCGCGTTGCTCTCGCGCAGCAGGTCATCGGAGAGATCGACGCCGAAACCACGCGCGCCGAATTTCTTGGCCGCGGTCCTCACCATGCGGCCGTCGCCCGAGCCCAGATCGATGATGAAGTCTTGCGGCCCGATTTTGGCCATGCCGAGCATCTCATCAACGACGATCTGCGGCGTCGGCACGTAGACGACGTCGCCGACCCCGCGCTCTTTGTCGTCCTGCGCCAGCAGGCCCAGCGGCAGCGCGAGTGCGAGCACGAGGCCGGCGCCCAATACGTTTTTCATCTGCTTCATTGCGATCTCCATTGAATTACTCCGTGTTCATCTGGCCGCGCGCGAGGCGCGTGGCCTGCCAGTCGTAAGTCTTGTCGTCGCCGCCCGCTTTCACGCGGCCGGCTATGCGGTCGCCTTCGATGCGGCCGCTGAATTCGTGCGTCTGCTTCTGCCCGGCCACCTCGCGCACCAGCGTGAACGCGATAGTATCGCCGCGCAGCTTGGAACTTTGGACTGCGACCTTGCCGCCATGCACTACCGCATCGGCGCTCAATTCCTGGAACGTCTGCCTGAATGTCGCCTCATAAGCACCAGCGGCCGCACCTGCCGGCAATTGCCATTGCCATTTTCCGGTGAAATCCGCCGGCACATACCAGAGGTAGATCTGGCTCACCGGCGGGCCGTAGGATTTATTGGGCACTGCTATTTCACGCTGCATATCGGGCTTCCACTGCCCCATGTCGAAATCGTGCGACACGATGCGCGTGCCCGGCCGCATCTGGGCAAGGATGCGCGGCCGCAGTTCCAAATTGATCTTGGGCAGCAAGTACATGGTCAGCACCGTTGCCTTGCTGAAATCAAAAGTGAACAGGTTGCCGCTGATAAAGCTTGCCTTGGCGCTGACGCCCAACCGCGTTGCCTCGCGGTTCGCCACCGACACCAGGTTACCGTCGAGTTCTATCCCCATGCCGCGCGCACCACGCTTCCGCGCCGCTTCAATCACGACGCGGCCATCGCCCGAACCGAGATCGATCAGGTAATCATTGGCGGTGACGCCGCCCGCTTCCAGCATCGCCTCCACCACGTTCCACGGCGTCGGCACGTACGGCACATCGGGCTGCTGCTGCGCCAGCGCCCCCGCCGGCAGCCACAGCATGCATAGCGCCGCGCAAATTCTGCCGACGGTCAGTACCAAGTCAGTTCGCCCCGGTGACGCGGGTCGCGCGCCACGACAATTGTTGCTGGTCGCGGCCGATCCCGCGCTGTATGGTGCCTTCCATCGCGTCGCGGCTGACGCGCCCCTCGAAATACAGATTGGTATCAAGCGATCCGCTGTCGTCGACGATCACGAAGCTCACGCGGTCACCGCGCAGCCGCGGGTTCCACAATCCGGCGACCTTCCTGTCGCCGTAACGCGCGAGACCGTCGATTTCCTGGAATTTCTGGCGGATCTCGATATCGTAGCTGCGCTCGCCGGCGGGTAAAACGACCGTGGTGCGCCAGCGGCCCTCCACTCTGGCGGGCACTATCCACAGAAAAACATTTTTTCGCACGGTGGATTTCTGGTCCGGCTGCCAGTCTTCCATGTCGAAATCGTGCGACACGATGCGCGTGCCAGGCTTCAATTCGCGCAGCAGGCGCGGCCGCAGCTTCATGTTGACCGACGGCAGCAAATACATGGTGACGACCGTCGCCCGGCTGAAATCGAACTTGAACAGATCCGCCTGCTGGAACTCGACGCGATCGCTCACGCCCTGCAGTTGCGCGCTATAAAGGCTTTCTTCGATGCGGTCGGGATCAAGATCGACGCCGATGCCGCGCGCGCCGAACTTGCGGGCCGCGGCGATCAGGATGCGGCCGTCGCCAGAGCCAAGGTCCATCACGAAATCGTCAGGGACCACATTGGCGAGCCGCAGAATTTCCTCGACCACGACGGGCGGCGTCGGCACGAACGGCACATCGAAAGGAAACTGCGCATGCGCAGCAGATGAAACAAGACAAACGGCAGCCGCAACAAAAACACGCATCCACCGTCCGCGCAGCATCATTTTTACTGCAACTTCTGCTGCAGCTCTTGCATGGTCGGTTTTTTCAGCAATGCGTGCGCAGGCGTGCCGGACTCGGTGCGGACGGCGTCCCATTCAAGCCGGCGCTGTGCGTTGGCACTGGCGACCTGTGCGGCGCCGGTAATGTTCCGGCCGGAAATTTTGCCGGTGAATTCGTAACGCGTTTTGCCGCGCGCATCATTCAGTGAAAAACTGATGTCCTCGCCGCGCAGACGCGCTTTCTCGAGCGGCAGCGTGGCGCCGTTAAATTCGACACTGCCGGTGACGGATTGAAAATTCTGCGCCACGTTCAGGTTGAACACAGCGGGCTTGTCCGCAACCGGCATCTCCCAGCGCCACTTGCCCGCCGCGTTCGCGGGTATCACGTAGAAGAACACCTTGCTTTTCTTGTCGCGCCCTACCGGCTTGTCCGGCGCATCCATGACCATCTGCTCGTCGGGCGCCCATTCGGCCATGTCGTAATCGTGCGTCACGACGCGCGTCCCCGGCTTCAGGGTCGCCAGCAGCGTGGGCCGCATCATGAGGTTCACTTCCGGCAGCAGGTAAATGGTGACGACGCTCGCACCGGAGAGATCGGTTTCGTAAATATCGCGCTCGTAGAACACCGCACGATCGCCAACCCCCGCGCTGGCAGCCCGCTTGTTGGCCAACTCGACCAGGCGCCGGTCAAGATCCACGCCAAAGCCACGCGCGCCGTATTTTTGCGCTGCCGTGATGACCAGGCGGCCATCGCCTGACCCCAGGTCGATGACGTAATCACCGGGACCGACTTTAGCCACCTGCAACATGCGCTCGACCACGTTTTGCGGCGTCTGCACGTACGGCGTATCGCCGAAGTCCTGCGCGCCCGTCGCGTGAACAGCCAGCAAAGACAATCCAGCGGCAATCACCGCGACGCGACGCACATCAAAAAACATTGCTAAACCCATATGCAGAACCTCTAAAACTCAAAACAATTGTTAACCGCAGATAAATTCTTTTTAATACCCCCTTGAGGGGTACGCCGATGAACGCAGACAGAGATCCTATTCGCCTCTCGCCTCTCGCCTCTCGCCTCTCGCCTCTCGCCTCTCACCTCTCACTTACTTCCCCGCGTCGCGCTCCATTCGTGCTGCGCTTGCGTGCGCGGGCCGGCCAATTTCACGCTGCCGTCGATGGTGCCGCCGGTCACTTTGCCGGCAAATTCATGCCTGACCGATGCGCCGTTAACGTCCGCGATGAATACGCCGCTGATCTGGTCGCCGCGCAGTTTCGCCTCTTGACGCTGCGCCCGCCGACGCGCACCGCGCCGCTGATCACCTGAAAATTCTGCTCGAGCACCATTTCATAAGCCTGCGGCTTGCCGCCGATGTTCGTCGTCCATTGCCACGGCCCCGTCACCCTGGCGGGCACCAGCCAGAAGTAAATCGTGCTCGTGCCCGAACCGCCGCCCGCGCCGTATTTGTCCGCCACATCGAAGCTGACCGACTCGTCGGCCTTCCAGTCGTCCATCGAAAAATCGTGCGACACGACACGCGTGCCGGGTTTGAGTTCGAGTATCTTCGGCCGCAAATCGAGATTGACGCGCGGCAGCAGATACATGGTGAGCACGGTTGCCTGCGACAGGTCGGTCTCAAACAGGTTGCGCTGATAGAAATTGGCGCGGTCGCTGACGCCGGCCTTGGCCGCGTTCTCGGTGCTTTCCTTGATGCGCACCGGGTTCAAATCCACGCCGAAGCC
>JAIOOZ010000451.1 GCA_021414185.1 Betaproteobacteria bacterium | reverse complement strand
TTGATCGCGATCATGAAATGGCCGCAGTTGCTTTTCTCGGCGGTCTTGTACGGGCTGTGCACCTGCGACAGAAAACCGCTGCCGGTCAGGACCCCTGACAGCACGTCGACCATCATCGCGATGGCATAGCCCTTGTGCCCTGCCATCGGCAGGATGATGCCTTCGATCGCGGCCTGCGGGTCGGTCGTCGGCGCGCCGTCCTTGTCGATCGCCCATCCGAGTGGAATCGGCTGGCGCTTGTTGTGCGCAAGGTAAATCTTGCCGCGCGCAACGCCGGTATTGGCCATGTCCATCAAAAACGGCGGGTGTTTGCCGGCCGGCGTAGCCACCGACCACGGGTTGGTGCCGATGATCTTTTTGCGTCCGCCCCACGGCGCCATCGCGGGGCCGCCGTTGCTGGTGAGAAACATCGCGCAGCCTTCCTGCGTACCCATGCGCGTGTAATACATGCAGGTGCCGAAATGGTTCGACATGCGCACGCCTACCGCGCCCAGTCCATGCGCTTTCGCGCGCTTGATTGCTTCGCGCGTGGCAAGCTCGGTCACCACATGACCGACGCCATCGTGGCCGTCGATCACGGCAATCGTGCCGGCGTCGGTCACGAACTCGGGCTTGGTCACCGGTTGCATCACGCCATTGCGGATGCGATCCAGATACCAGCCCAGGCGCAGCACGCCGTGCGACTGGTGGCCCCACAAGTCGGCCTGCACCAGGGTATCGGCGACCAGGCGCGCGTCGGCCGTCGGTACGCCAACGCCGGTGTACACCGCAGTGCAGAAATCGATCAGCGCATCGGCGTTGATACGAACAGACTCAGTCATGTCAGTCCACGCGCAGGTTGAGGGATTTGATGACCTTGCCCCACTTGTCGGCTTCGCTTCTGACGAATGCATCCAGCTGCTCGGGCGTGCTGCCGATCGCCTCCGCACTCATCAGCCGCAACTTTTCGCTTACGTCCGGCAGCTTGACGATGCGTGCGAGCTCGCCGCTCAGCTTCGCGACTATGGCCTTGGGCGTACCGGCCGGCGCATGTATCGCATACCATGAGCTCGAATCGTAATCGGGTAGGCCGCTTTCGGCGAAAGTCGGCACGTCGGGCAGATCGGGCCAGCGGCGCTTGCCGGTAATTGCAATGCCGCGCATCTTGCCCGAGCGCACGTGCGGCGTTGCCGACGCCGCGGTATCTATGATCATCGTGATCTGACCTGCCATGACGTCGACCAGGGCCGGGCCGCTGCCTTTGTACGGCACATGAACCATCTGGATGCCGGTCTTCTCGGTGAAGATCGCCATCGACAAATGCGGCGGCGTGCCGTTGCCGCCCGACGCATAAGTAAGCTTGCCGGGGCTGGCCTTGGCGGCGTTGATGACGTCCTGCACCGACTTGAACGGCAGGCTGGAACTCGCCGCCATCATCATCGGCGTGGTGGCGAGCAGAGTCACCCCGGCGAAATCCTTGATCGGATCGTAGCCGGGATTGGAATACAGTCGCGGCGCCATGGCGTGCGACGCGACCGAAGACATCACGATGGTGTAACCATCGGGCGCTGCACGCGCCGCCAGCGTGGTGCCTATCGTCGTTCCAGCACCCGGCCGGTTGTCTATGATCAGCTGCTGCCCCCAGCTTTCGCTGATTTTCGGCGCCAGCAGGCGCGAGATCGTGTCGTTGCCGCCGCCCGGCGGGTACGGCACGATCAGCCGTATCGATTTGTTCGGAAAATCGGCGGCCGTGGCCGCAACAGCCAGCACAGCCAGAGTACCCAGCACAACTCTCATTACAGTCTTCATTGTTGCCTCCTTGAGCTTGTTCCTTTAATCGACCTTGATGCCGGACGACTGGATGATTTTCGCGTAGAGCGCGCTTTCCCTGCGCACGAACGCCGCCAG
>JAIOOZ010000580.1 GCA_021414185.1 Betaproteobacteria bacterium | reverse complement strand
GCGTCGTCGCGCCGGTTCGCCAGCGGCGAGAGGAACTGGTGCAGCAGATAACCGTGCGCCGCGTGGACTTCGACGATGTCATAACCCGCGTCCGCCGTACGCAGCGTCGCTTCGCGCCAGGCTTCGACGTGGCGGCGGATTTCGTCGCGGTCAAGCGCGTGCGGCACCGGCGCCTGGGCGTTCATCGGTATCGCGGAAGAAGAAACGGTCTGCCACGGCAATAACCCGCGCGCCGCGTCATCTGCATTCAGCGCGCGGTAACCGTCCCACGGCGCGCAGCCCGAACCTTTGCGCCCGGCGTGGCCGAGCTGCATCGCCGGAATCGCGCCTGCACTGCGCAGGAAATCATTGATGCGGCGGTATGCAGGGATATGCTCGTCGCAATAGATGCCGGCACAGTGGTGCGTCTTGCGCCCGCGCTCCTCGACCGACGTTTCCTCGCAGAACACGATGCCCGCGCCGCCCAGGGCAAACTGCCCGAGGTGCACGAGGTGATAGTCGGTCGGCCCGCCGCTCTGGTCGGACAGGTACTGGCACATCGGCGACACAACGACGCGGTTGCGCGCCGTGATGCCGCGCAACTGCAACGGCGCGAAAAGCAGCGGGGCCTGCTGCCGGTTGCCGCCCGCGTCTTTCATTCGATGTGCAGCAGCCGCCCGAGCGTGCCGCCGAGCACCCACGCCTCTTCCTCGGGCTTCAGGCGCGCCGCTTTCACCGTCGCGAGCATCGATGCAGGATCTCCGGTCGGGTAATCGGAACCGTAGATCACGCGGTCGGCGCCGATCTTGTTGACGGCGAGCTTGATGCAGCCGGGCTGGCTCACCATCGCAGTCTCGAGATAGATATTGGGCGTCGTCATCGCGACGTTGATCGCGCCGTCGACGTAATAACGCCAGCCCATGTGGTCCATGATGATGGGCACCGTGGGGAATTTCCGCGCGAGGTCGGCGATCTGCCACGGCAGGCAGTAGTGCGCGCCCGAGTGGATCGACACGGGCAGCCCGAGGCGTTCGGCGCATTTCATCACGCGCATCGGCACTTCGGTGTCGATGTCATAGCCGTGGCGCAAAGGCACGAGCTTGAGGCCTTTCATGTCCCATTCGCCGACCGAGCGTTCGAGCTCAGCGACGCCACCGTCGGGCTCGCAGGGGTTGATCATCGCAAAACCGATGAGGCGCGGATGCCCGCGTATCGCCTTGCCCACCGCCGCGTTGTCGGGACTTTGCAGCGTCGGCGGCATGACCAGCGTCATGTCGAACTTGTGCTCGTCGAGCACGGCTTCAAGCTCCTCCGGGCCGACCGGGTGGTCGAGCCATTCGTAGAGATCGCCAACGAACTTGCCAACGTGCATTTCGCAATCTATGCGTTTCATCATTGCTCCGGTTTCACCAGGCCCGACTTGAACAGCGGCACCCATTTGGCATATTCGTTTTTCATGATCACTGACAATTGCTCGGGTGTGGTTCCCATCGCTTCGAGGCCCTGCGAAGCGAGATACTCCTTCGTCTTCGGCGCGAGCACGATCTTGACCAGCTCGGTGTGCAATTTAGTCTGTATGGGTTTCGGCAGGCCCTTCGGCGTCACCATCGCCCACCACTGGTCGGCGTCGTAGCCCGGTACGCCGCTTTCCGCGAGCGTCGGCACGTCAGGCAAGGCCGCGTTGCGCTTGCCGGCCGTGATCGCCAGCGCTTTCAGGCGGTTCGATTTCAGGTGCGGCATGCACTGCAGCACGCTTTGCATCAGCAGCGGCACGCGGCCGCCGAGCTGGTCGGTCAGCGCGGGCGCCGAGCCGTTGAACGGCACATGCGTGATCTGGATGCCCAGCTTGCTGTTCATGAGCTCCTGAAAAAGATGCGGGATGGAGCCATTCCCCGCTGACGCATAATTAATCGCGCCGGGCTTGGCTTTCGCCAGCGCAATCAGCTCCTGCACCGTGTTCACCGGCAGTGCCGCGGTGTTGACGGTCAGCACGTAGGGCGTGGTGGCCAGCGCGGTGACCGGCGTGAAATCGTTGATCACGTCGAACTTCAGGTCTTTATAGGACAGCGCGTTGATGACATGGGAGGAGAGAATGATCATCACGGTGTAGCCGTCGGGCGAAGCGCGCGACACCAGCGTCGCGGCGACCACGCCGTTGGCGCCCGAACGGTTGTCGACGATCACCTGCTGGTTGAAAGCCTTCGTCATCTCGTTGCCGATGATGCGGGCAAAGACGTCGGTGCCGCCGCCGGGCGCAAAACCGACGATGAGCCGCACCGGCTTGTTCGGATAATCCTGCGCGCACAGCACGGACGACGTGCCGAGCAGCGCGAGCATGAGGCAACGCGAGATCCTTCGGTTCCGCTTCATCGGGGGTTCCCTGTAGGTGATTGGTGCTGCCGCCAGCCCGCAGACGCGGACGTGCCCCGTAGTTTAGCAAGCGTTGGCGACGCGGTCGAACGCGCCGGGCCCGTAACGGGCGCCGGGACTTATGCGCAGATGGTTTTCAGCACGGCCCATTCCTGGTCGCTCATGACCGGCTCGACCGGATAACCGCGAAAGCGCGCGGCGAGTTCCGCGCGGGCTTCGCTCGCGGGATGGTTGGAAATGATCTGCGGCGGCGCGGGCCCCTTTTCCAGGCGCGCGAAAAAATTCTGCAGGCCCGCCGCGTCGACGCGCGCCGCGCGCAGCCGTTCCAGCCCCGTGACGTCGGCTTCGTATTCCTGCTGGCGGCTGAATTTCAGAGTCAGCAGCATGAAAGCGATCTGCGAATCGGCATGGCCGCCCGGCAGCACGACCTGCAGCGCGCCCACCGTGAGCAGGTTTACCGCGATGCCCTGCATGATATGGCGGTTGCGGACGTGCTCGATTTCATGCGCGAGCACGCCGGCGAGTTCGTCGGGCGACTGCGCCGCCTTGAGCAGGCCG
>JAIOOZ010000579.1 GCA_021414185.1 Betaproteobacteria bacterium | reverse complement strand
CTGATCTCGATGGAGGGCAAGAAAGCGATCGGGAAATTGCTCCCCTCCGAGACCGACTGCGTCGAACACTTCGGTGTCAGCCGACTCACCGTGCGCCAAGCCATGTCGTCGCTGCATTCGCGCGGAATAATCGCGCGCCGCCGCGGCCGCGGTACTTTCGTTACGGGCTTGCCACTCGACCATGACATAGGCCGCGCTTTTGAGGATGAAATGCGCGCGGGCGGCCACAATTCCACCGTGCGTCTGCTCGAGTGGAAGCGCGTGCCGATGCCGGAAGAGATTGCCCAGATATTCAAATTCGAAGACACGTCGGAAATCTACCGTCTGCGCCGGCTGCGACTCATCGACGGCAAGATCCGCAGCCTGGAAGAACGCTATATACCGACTGTCATAGGTGATCGGATTTCGGCTAGCGAACTCAATACGCAATCACTCTTTACGCTGCTGCGAAAATTGACGGGAGAAAAGCAGGC
Organism: Betaproteobacteria bacterium; assembly: GCA_021414185.1. Lineage (GTDB taxonomy): Bacteria > Pseudomonadota > Gammaproteobacteria > Burkholderiales > SG8-41 > PALSA-1004. The sequence continues at coordinate 9,090 of JAIOOZ010000579.1, read as the reverse complement.
AAACATGCGGTTTGTGGTGAGCGTGGGCAGCGCGGATGCGGCGCTTGCGAAGATGCTCAAGGTGCCACGCAGAACCACGCTCGTTGTTCGCAAGAACACGTGCTATTTCCACAACGACCGTCCGCTTATGCATGGCACCGTCAGATTTGTCGCGCGCAACTACCAATTCAGGTTCAATGTCCGCATGGACCTGACACCGTAGCGGCAGTGCTGCGGAGAATATGCCAGATGCGGCCTTGCCGAATGTTGCTTGATCAATCCCGGTTTGAATTGAGAGGTTCCTGATGAAGGCAATGCTGCGTTACAGGTTCATGTTCGCGCTTTTGTTGACGGCGCTGTGCCCGGCCGGCGCCTGGTGCCAGTCGTGGCCCGCGAAGCCGGTGAAAATGATCGTCCCGTATGCGCCGGGCGGCGGAGCGGATATTACGGCGCGTGTCGTGGCGCAGATACTGACGGCCCGTCTGGGCCAGCAGGTGCTGGTCGACAATCGCGCCGGCGGCGGCGGCAACATCGCGACGGAACTGGTCGTCAAGTCGCCGCCTGACGGTTATACGATCTACATGGGGACCGTCGGGCAGGTTTGTATCAATCAGCATATGTACGACAAGCTGCCGTTCGACCCGGTCAGGGACCTCGCACCCATCACGCCGGCCGGGCTTCCCGTGAACGTGCTAAACGTGCACCCGTCGATACCTGCAAAAAACGTCAGGGAATTGATCGCGCTTGCAAAAGCGCAGCCGGACAAGCTCAATTTCGCGACCGGCGGCATGGGCGCGTCGGATCACATGGCGACCGAGCTTTTCATGAGCATGACCGGAACGCGGATGGTACATGTGCCCTATAAGGGTGGCGGGCCCGCGATCATTGACCTGATCGCCGGCAACGTGGATCTGGGATTTTCGACGATGGCCACGGCGATCGGGCCGATCAAGACCGGCAGGCTGCGTGCCTTGGGAGTCACTTCCGGCAAGCGCTTCGAACTGCTGCCCGACGTGCCGACGGTCGCTGAGGCCGGAGTAAAAGGATATGAGTCGGTCGCATGGTACGGTTTGTTTGCGCCGACCGGCACGCCTGCCGACGTCATCAGGCGGCTGAATACGGAGACAGTCGCCATTCTGCAGATGGAAGACGTGCGCAAGCGCCTGACCGAGCTTGGCATCATTCCCGTATCGAGCACCCCGGAAGCATTTGCGGCTTACGTCCAGAGCGAGACCGCCAGGTGGGGGAAACTGGTCCGCGCCAACGGCATCAAGGCACAGTGAAGAGGCCGGCTGCCAGTCGTGCATCCAGGTTAATGGATCGTTTGCGCCAATTGAGAGGAGACGATAAATGACGACAGCAGTTGCCAATCAACCGGTGTCCGTGCGACCCAACGAGGCGCCGATTGGCGCAGAAATCACCGGCGTCGACTTGTGCGGAGACCTCGACGACGACAGTTTCCGCAAGATCCGGGATGCGTATTACCGATATTCGCTGCTGATCATTCGCGGCCAGGCGATTTCCCCTGAGCAGCAAATCCGGTTTACCCGGCGTTTCGGCGATTTGCAACTGCACCATTTGAAGCAATACGTGCTGCCGGAACATCCCGAAGTCCTGATGCTCTCCAATATCGTGGAAAACGGCAGGACGATCGGTCTTGCCGATGCGGGCCGCGTTGCCGTCTGGCATACCGATCTCTCTTATCTGAAAGAACCCGTGGCCGGTTCCACGTTGTATGCGCTGGAAATCCCGTATAGCGATACGGGCGAGGTGCTCGGCGACACTGTTTTTACGAGCACATTCGCGGCCTACGACGCGCTGTCGCCGGAATTGAAAAGCAAACTGGCAGGTCTGCGGGCGATCCATCGGATGACCAAGGGTGGTTATGAAAGCGACAAAGAGAAGTCGGCGTCCAGGCTTCAGTACAGCGATGAGCAAAAAAAGAATTTTGCCGATATCGCGCACCCGATCATCCGCACGCATCCGGTGACCGGCCGCAAGTGCATTTACATCAATCCGTTGTGTACTGACGGGATCGAAGGCATGCCCGACAGCGAGAGCCTGCCGTTGCTCGAGGAGCTTTACGCGCATTGCACGCGGCCGGAGTTTACTTACCGGCACAAATGGCGCAAAGGCGATCTGCTGATGTGGGACAACTGTTCCGCTTTGCACCTCGCGGTCATGGATTATGCATTGCCGCAGCGCCGTTTAATGCACCGGATTACCCTGAAAGGCGCTGTACCCTTCTAGCAACCTTCGTCTTTTGCAAAGGCGCAACTGGATATCACATGAGTTCAATGAAAGATCTGGTCAGTATCGTAACCGGCGCGTCAACTCCCAACGGGATAGGCAATGCCATCGCAAAGCGGTTTGCCGAGGCTGGCGCGTCGGTGTTCCTGGTCGCCGAGGGGACCACAGCCCAGCTCGAACTGGCGCGGCAGGAATGCATGAAGTACCCGGGCGCGGGACGCATCGAATACGGCGTTTTCGATCTCGCCGAACCAGGCGCTGCGGAAAGAATGGTCGAAGAAGGGCGCAAAAGATTCGGCAGAATCGACGTCCTCGTCAACAACGCCGGCATACGTTCGTACCAGAAGTTCGGCGATTTCTCGCGCGCCGACTTCGAGAAATCCGTTGCGGTCAACCTCGCAGCCCCTTTTTTTGCAAGCCAGGCCGTCCTGCCCGTCATGCGCGGACAGGGCGGCGGTCGCATCATCAATATCGCCAGTCAGCTCGGCCGCGTGACTTTCGAAAAGCGCGCGCTCTACGGACTGACGAAGGCCGCGCTGATTCATCTGACCAAGTCGATGGCGCTTGAGCTCGGCAAGGAAGGTATCGTGGTCAATTCAATCAGTCCGGGGCCGGTCAAGACCCAGCCCGTTCTCGACCGCATGCAGGCGGATCCCGCAGACGCGCAGCGGCGCATCGATAGTTACATGCCGGCGGGCCGTTTCGGCGAGCCGGCAGAAATAGCGGACCTCGCCCTGTATCTGGCGACCACCAAAGCGACGTTTCTGCAGGGCGAGGACATCTGCATCGACGGCGGCTACACAATCCACTAGCCGGAGGACGACAGTTTGACCACTTTACTGCGCATAACGGCCTTACTCGCCGCCGCACTGTCATGCGCGGCTTGTCTGGGCCAGCCATATCCTGCCAAGCCGATTCGCATGGTTGTGCCATTTCCACCCGGCGGCGGCGGCGATATCGTGGCCCGCTTGGTCGGCCAAAAGTTGACCGAGCAATGGGGCCAGCAAGTGCTCATCGACAATCGTGCCGGCGCAAACGGCAACATAGCTTCACAGATTGTGGCGCGTGCAGTGCCCGATGGTTACACGCTTTACATGGCGTCGGCGGGGCCGATCACCATCAACCCGTCTTTGTATCAGGACATTGCGTTCAATCCGACGCGGGACGTCGTTGGCGTAGCGCTGGCGGCGCCGGTTTATTATGTATTGGTTGCGCACCCATCGATGGCGCCGGGGCGCCTGAGTGAACTTGTAGAGTTCGCGAAGGCGCGCCCCGGAAAAATCACTTTCGCTTCCGCCGGCGTCGGCAGTCCGGGACATCTGGCGACCGAAATGCTCGGCATGATGGCCGATATCAAGGTGTTGCACGTCCCATACAAGGGTACCGGGCCGGCGCTGACGGACCTGCTTGGCGGGCAGGTAAATCTGATGTTTTCGGACATGACCGCGACGATAGGATATATCCGCGACAAGCGGCTCAAGGCGCTCGCCATTGGATCGCAGAAACGTGACCCGCGCATGCCCGAATTGCCGACCGTGATTGAATCCGGTCTGCCCCAGTTCGTCGCCGTGAACTGGATTGGTTTGCTGGCCCCTGCCGGCTCACCGCGGGCCATCGTCGACCGGCTCAATGCCGAAGTCAATCGCATTATCAGGCTGCCCGACGTGCAGGAACGCTTCGCAAGCGATGGGCAGGCCTTCGGCAAGAATACGCCGCAGGAGTTTGACGCATTCATCAAGGCGGACATTGCGCGCTGGAGCAGGGTGATCAAGTCCGCCAATATTCGACCGGACTCGTAGCGATCATGCTCGTCCGCTGCCAACGGAAAAGCGGCGACTATGTCGGTGGTTCCGGTTGCCGAAAAGCGCGCGACCGCCGTCGCGCTTCACATGCGCTGGGGATGGAGATATGACGATTTCGATAAACAAAGCAATTATGCAGCGCGCGATCCTGGCTGCGGTGATCTTCGCGCTCGGCGTTAGTTCGTTTTCGTCGCTGGCGCAGACCTATCCTTATAAGCCGATACGCCTGATCGTACCGTTTGCGGCGGGCGGATCTACCGACGTGCTGGCGCGCGTCGTAGGCCAGAAACTTTCGCAAAAGCTCGGACAGCAAATCATTGTCGACAACCGGGCCGGCGCCGGTGGGACGATCGGTACTGAAATCGCCGCCAAGGCGGTGCCTGACGGTTATACGCTGGTGGTTGGCACGACGAGCACGCTGGCGATCAATGAAAGCCTGTACCACAAGCTCAACTACGATATTTCCCGCGACTTTGCGCCGATTACGCTGCTGGCCAAAGGGCCGTTCGTGCTCATGGTTACGCCCAGCCTGCCGGTGACGACGCTGAAGGACCTCATTGATTACGCCAAAGCCAATCCGGGAAAACTCTCCATTGCTTCGTCGGGCAACGGCACCTCGGTTCACCTGTCGGCAGAATTATTCAAAATCGTCGCCGGCATCCCGCAGGTCGCTCATGTGCCCTATAAAGGCGGCGGGCCGGCGGGGTTCGCGCTCATGGCGGGCGAAGTGCAGATGATGATCAACGATTTGCCGCCGGCCATAGGGCCGATCAGGTCGGGAAAGCTCCGGGCGCTCGCAGTGGCCGACGCGAAACGCACGCAGTTGCTGCCTGACGTACCGACGTTTGCCGAGGCAGGGTTGCCCGGTTACGAATCGCTCTCCTGGTTTGGTTTGCTGGCGCCGGCGACTACGCTGGCCGCGGTCATCTCGACCTTGAACACGGTCACGGTGAACATTCTGCGCGACGACCCGGATATCAAGGAGCGGTTTGTCGCGCTGGGCGTTGATCCGTTCGGCAGTACTCCCGCGGAATTGACGCGATATGCACGCGCCGAAGCCCGGAAGTGGGCGGATGTGATTCGCAGGGCAAATATCAGGATTGAAGAATGAGGGAACCGATGCCGAAACTACTAACCCCCGCGCAGGTCAGGCAATACGAAGACGAAGGGGCGACCCATCCCATCAGGGTGCTGCCCGCAGAATTGGCCCGCAAATGCTATCTGGAGATCGAGAAGGGAGAGGCATCCCATGGGCCCTCTTTTCGCAAGGTCCTGCGCACCAAGCCGCATCTGGCGCTCAAGTGGGTCGACGAGCTGGTCAATCATGAGGCCGTGCTGGATGCAGTTGAAGACATCATTGGCCCCGATATTCTGCTCTACAACCTCACGCTCTGGATTAAGGACGCGCACGACTCGTCGTTTGTCGGCTGGCACCAGGATTCAACGTATTTCCCGCTCGATCCCGCGGTACAGATTACGGCATGGATTGCGTTGACGGACAGTGTGGAAGACAACGGCAACGTCAAGTACGTGCCCGGCAGCCACAAGTTGGGCCAACTCAGGCACGGTGAGCAGCCTGGCAGCGGGAGCCTTCTTTCCAAAGGCCAGCATATCGTCGAGCCCGTCGACGCCAAGGTAGTGAAAAGCATATCGCTGCAGCCCGGCGAAATGTCGCTCCACCATACGTGGCTGGTGCATTTTTCAGAGCCGAATCATTCGGCGCGGCGACGCATCGGGCTTGGGGTCAGCTATATACCGACGTCGGTGCAGTGCACCGGCACCGTGCGCCATACCGCCATGCTGGTGCGCGGAGTCGACCGCTACAATCATTTTGACCACGAGCCACGGGTAAGCGCGGACTTCGATCCTGCAGTCGAGCCGTTTCGCCAGGATGCAATCGCGCGCTATAACCAGGCGCGCGACGAACAGGTTGCGCTCAAGGCAAAGTTGTTTGCTGCTGCTTCCTGATCGCGTGGCGCGGGTCCTTAAAGGAAAATAGCGACAACAAAATCATCTGCCCGCGCGGCGGGCGGCGGGCGCGCGCTTGCGTTGCCTGGACACTTGCCCGGCAGCCACCTCTGCAAATGATTCCTGGGCAACCATGAAACTGCTGAGGGATGCGTAGACTCCCGCGTAGCAATACGCGTGCAGCAATATTTCACCGATTTCTTTTTGGGTCCACCCGGCGCGCAGGCATGTCCTGGAACATGGCCATGAACGGCTCGGCATCGCGATACACCGCATCGACATGCGCGTTGCCGTGCACCTTGCGCCGGATTTCTTCGCCCTTGCGCGCAAGGGCCGTTCTTCTTGTCTTGTTGCGTGTTCTCCTGGTTAAGTGATCTCGATGAACCGTTTCATTTGACAACGGAGGCTCCTGAGCAGGCCAGTACCGTGCCCGCCCGGACTTGAGTTGTAACGGGTAAGAAACCCGGCGAAGAGTCGGTAATCAGTCTGGTGACCTGGCTTGAACCCGACAAACATCTCCATTGGATGGACCTATGTGCTTTGCAGGGCGTGCTGATCGCATGGGCGTTCTGGTACGCGCGGCAATCCATAGCTCGTCCCAAGGCTGCACGGCCGCTGCATTCGGTGTAGATTGCGTGGAAAACGAGGAGGAGCGTAATGGCATATCCACGCATGCTTGCTTTGACGCTGGCTGTCGGATTCACGCTCGCGGGCGCAGCCGCGGCGCAACCGGGGCCTTATCCCAACAAGCCGGTGCGCCTGATTGTGCCCTTTCCACCGGGCGGCGCTGTCGACGTAATAGGGCGCATAGTCGCCTCGCGCCTGGGCGAGCGTCTCGGCCAGCAGGTGGTTGTCGACAACCGCGGCGGCGCGAACGCGATCATCGGCACGGACATCGTCGCCAAGGCAGTGCCCGACGGCTACACCATAATGATCGAGCCCGCCGGCCACGCCATCTCGCCGTCGGTCACGCGCAAACTGCCGTACGACACGCTCAACGATTTCGCGGCCATCGGCTTGATAGGCAACGGCGCCTACGTGCTGGTCGTGAATCCGGCAGTCCCGGCAAAGACGATAGCGGAGTTCATTGCGCTCGCCAAAGCGAAGCCCGGCCAGCTCAATTATGCGTATACCGGCCACGGCAACGCCACGCATCTTGCCGGCGAACTCTTCAAAGTGCTCGCCGGCATTGACATGGTGGCCATCACGTACAAGGGCGGCGGACCGGCGCTGACCGATGTGATCGGCGGCCAGGTCGCGGGATTTTTTTCCGGCGTGGCTTCAGGCAGCGCGCAGATCAGGGCGGGCAGGGTGCGGGCGCTGGGTGTCACTACGAAGCAGCGTACGGCTGCGCTGCCCGACGTGCCGACTATCGCTGAAGCCGGGGTTCCCGGTTTCGAGGTCGACGGCTGGTACGGGCTGCTCGCGCCGAAAGCCACGCCGGCTGCCATCATCAAGCGTCTGAATGCCGAGCTCGTCGCGCTGGTCGCTTTGCCGGACATGAAGGAGCGGCTGCTTGCCGCCGGCATCGATGCGCGCGCGACCAGTCCCGCGGAATTCCAGGAACGTATCGCTGCCGACATCAGCCGCTGGTCGGAGGTTGTCAAGAAAGCGCGCATCGCGGTTGAGTGACGAAGCCGAACCGGCACAAGCGTTGAAATCCGTGTAGATTGCGCGCTTGGTCGAAAACAACAGATTTTCATCGGGAGGAAACACATGGCTATTCAGGACGCTGCTTTGCAGCCGGGCAACGAATTCAAGGGCAAGGTCGCGCTGGTTACTGGCGCTACACGCAACATCGGGCGCTCGATCGCGCTGGCGCTCGCCGCGGGCGGCGCGTCGGTCGCGGTCAATTCGCGCGTCTCGCGCGAGGCCGGCGAAAAGATCGTCAAGGAAATCAATGCCGCGGGCGGACAGGCTGAAACTTTCGTCGCCGACGTCGCGGATGCGAAAGCAGTCAACGCAATGGTCGAAGCCACCGTCAAGAAGTTCGGGCGGCTCGACATGCTCGTCATCAACGCGTCGGTGCGCAAGCAGACGCCGTTCGCCGACATGAGCTTCGACGAATGGAAAGGCATCCTCGGCATTACGCTCGACGGTTCGTTTCACCTCGCCAAGGCCTGCCTGCCGCACATGATCAAGGCCGGCGGCGGCGCCATCGTCACGCTGGGCGGCATGATGGCGCTATCGGGCGCCAAGAACCGCGTGCACGGCTCGGTCGTCAAGCATGGGCTGGTCGGCATGACGCGTGCGTTGGCGCTCGATCTCGCGCAATACAACATCCGCGTCAACTGCGTATCGCCCGGCCAGATGAATACCGCGGCCGCGGGCGAAGAGATCACGGAACGGCCGTCGCCGAGCAAGAACGTTCCGCTCGGCCGCAAGGGCGAGCCAGAAGAAGTCGCCGCCGCCGTGCGCTTCCTGTGCAGTCCCGCGAGCAGCTTTATCAGCGGCCAGACGCTGCACGTCAACGGCGCGCAGATGATGTATTAGCGCGGCGCGCTCAAGCGCCGGCGCGCACCACCGGGTTACGCAGCACGCCGATGTCCTTCTGGATAATCTCGCAGACGTCGCCATGCTTGAGATCAGGCAGCGTCGGATTGTCCGTGCCCAGCCAGATCACGTCGCCCGGCCACAAGGTCATGTATTTCGAAATCTCCGCGATGTAGTGCTGCGCGGAGAACAACATCTTGTCGGTCGTGTACTCAGCGGCCTGCGCGCCGTTGATGTTCACCGACACGGTAAGCGCCATCGGGTCGAGCCCGGTCGTGATGAAAGGCCCCATCGGCTTCCATGTATCGCAGTTTTTTGCGCGCCACAGCGTGCGGTCGGATGCCTGCCAGCCGCGGTCGCTGACGTCGTTTCCCAGCGTGTAGCCGAGCACGCACGAGAGCGCATCGGCTTCGGACAGGTTGCGCGCCTGCTTGCCGATGACCGCGACCAGTTCGCCTTCGTATTGAACGGGACCGGGCGAATCGGCGGGTATGACTATCGTTTCATTAGTCGCGATCAATGCGTTGTTCGAGCGGTAACCAACGTCGGCTTTCTGCGGCGGCTTGGTGTTGGTGCCTTTGCGCTTGTTGCCCCATTC
>JAIOOZ010000063.1 GCA_021414185.1 Betaproteobacteria bacterium | reverse complement strand
GGGCCGGGGGCAGGTTAAAGAGAAAAGGTGAGCAAAATGAGTTTAGGACTAGTCGGTCGCAAGATCGGCATGACGCGCGTCTTCACCGACGAAGGGGATTCCATCCCGGTGACGGTCGTCGACGTGTCGAACAACCGCGTGACACAGATCAAGACGCCTGAAGCTGACGGTTATACCGCGGTGCAGGTTGCCTTCGGCAAGCGCCGCGCACGCCGCGTCAACAAATCGGCCGCGGGTCATTACGCCAAAGCCGCCGTTGAAGCGGGTTCGGTGCTGAAGGAATTCCGTGTGACTGCCGAGCAGATTGCCAGCCTCAAGGTCGGCGGTGTCATCGGCGTCGACGTGTTCAAGGTCGGCCAGAAAGTCGACGTTTCCGGCACGACGATCGGCAAAGGTTACGCCGGCGTCATCAAGCGCCACCACTTCAAATCCAACCGGGCAACCCACGGTAACTCGGTGTCGCACAACAAGCCGGGCTCGATTTCGATGGCGCAGGACCCGGGTCGCGTGTTTCCCGGCAAGAAAATGACCGGCCATCTGGGCGACGTCAACCGCACCACGCAGAACCTGGTCATCGTGCGCATCGACGCCGAGCGCCAGTTGCTGCTGATCCGCGGCGCGATTCCCGGCGCCAAAAACGGCGACATTACGGTCTATCCGGCGGTCAAGAAGAGCAAAGTGGGTGTGCCGCAGGTAGTCAAGACTGCCAAGAACCCCGCGAAGGCAGGTAAATAATGGAACTCAAACTGATCGATCAAAGCGGCAAGTCGACTGCCAACGTGGCGGCGGCGGACACCGTGTTCGGACGCGATTACAACGAGGCGTTGATTCACCAGGTCGTGACGGCATATCTCGCGAACGGGCGCCAGGGCACGCGCGCGCAGAAAGACCGCGGCGAAGTGAGCCATACGACCAAGAAACCGTTCAACCAGAAAGGCACCGGACGCGCGCGCGCCGGTATGAGCTCGAGCCCGCTGTGGCGCGGAGGCGGACGCATATTTCCGAACCGCCCCGACGAGAATTTCACGCACAAGCTGAACAAGAAAATGTACCGCGCCGGCGTGTGCTCGATCCTGTCGCAACTGGCGCGCGAAGGGCGTCTTGCCGTCGTCGACAGCTTCACGCTCGATGCGCCGAAAACCAAGTTGCTGGCGCAAAAAGTCAAAAGCATGGGCTACGAGAACGTCCTCATCGTCACCGAAGGCATGGATGAAAATCTGCTGCTGTCGGCGCGTAACCTGCCGAACGTCAACGTCTGCGCCGTCACGCATGCCGATCCGGTCAGCCTGATCCGCCATGCGCACGTGCTGCTGACCAAGACCGCGATGGCCAAACTCGAGGAGCTGCTGAAATGAGCGCCGCACCCGCTATCAAGTCGGGCACCAAAAATACCGAGCGCCTGATGAAAGTGCTGCTTGCTCCGGTGATTTCGGAGAAGGGCACGTTCGTCGGCGAGAAGCACAACCAGTATCTGTTCCGCGTCACGTCGGACGCGACCAAGCCTGAAATCAAGGCCGCGGTGGAACTCATGTTCGGCACCAAGGACAAGAAGATCGAAGTCCTGTCGGTGCAGGTGTCCAACGTCAAGGGCAAGGAAAAACGCTTCGGCCGCTTCATGGGCCGCCGCAACGACTGGAAAAAGGCTTACGTGTCATTGAAGCCCGGCCAGGAAATCAACTTTGCGGCAGGGGAGACCAAATAATGGCTCTGATCAAAGTCAAACCGACGTCCCCCGGCCGCCGCGCGGTCGTCAAGGTCGTCAATCCCGACCTTTACAAAGGTCGCCCGCACGACGCATTGCTCGAGCGCAAAACGAAGACGGCCGGCCGCAACAACACCGGGCAGATAACCACCCGCCACATGGGCGGTGGCCACAAGCAGCACTATCGCGTGATCGATTTCAAGCGCGACAAGGACGGCGTCGTGGCCAAGGTTGAGCGCATCGAGCACGACCCGAACCGCAGCGCCAACATCGCGCTCTTGTGCTACGCGGACGGTGAGCGCCGCTACATAATTTCCCCCAAAGGCCTCGTGGTCGGTGCCCAGATCCAGAACGGACCCGAGGCGCCGATCAAATCGGGCAATGCGTTGCCGCTCAGGAACATCCCGGTCGGCAGCACCATCCATTGCATCGAAATGATGCCGGGCAAGGGCGCCCAGCTCGCGCGTGCCGCCGGCGCCGGTGTGCAGTTGCTGGCGCGCGAAGGCGAATACGCGCAATTGCGGCTGCGCTCCGGCGAAATCCGCAAGGTGCATGTGAATTGCCGCGCGACCATCGGTGAAGTCGGCAACGAAGAGAACAGCCTGCGCTCGATCGGCAAGGCGGGCGCAGTGCGCTGGCGCGGCATCCGCCCGACAGTGCGCGGTGTCGCGATGAACCCGATCGACCACCCGCACGGCGGCGGCGAAGGCAAGACCGCAGCGGGACGTCACCCGGTAAGCCCATGGGGCACGCTGACCAAGGGCTACCGCACGCGCAAGAACAAGCGCACCAACAGCATGATCGTGCGCCGCCGGCACGCCAAAGTCAGCGCCGGCTAAGTGGTAAATAAGCGAGGTATATAACTTATGGCACGTTCAATCAAAAAAGGCCCGTTCGTCGACTATCACCTGATGGCCAAGGTGGAAGCCGCGCGCGCATCCAACGACAAACGCCCGCTCAAAACCTGGTCGCGGCGTTCGACCATATTGCCCGATTTCGTGGGCCTGACGATTGCCGTGCACAACGGCAAGCAGCACGTTCCGGTCTACATCTCGGAAAACATGGTCGGCCACAAGCTGGGCGAGTTTTCGCACACGCGGATATTCAAAGGCCACTCCAAGGCGGGCAGCGCTGCGGCGCCGGTCGCTGACAAGAAGTCCAGTGTCGCCGGGCCGGCTGCTGCCGCGCCCGCGAAGAAATGAGGAATGCGGTAATGGAAACCACGGCAAAATTAAACGGCGTGCGGCTGTCGCCACAGAAGGGCCGGCTGGTCGCCGATCAGATCCGCGGCCTGCAGGTCGAGAAAGCACTCAACCTGCTTTCGTTCAGCCCGAAAAAAGGCGCGGTGATCATCCGCAAAGTGCTCGAGTCGGCGATCGCCAACGCCGAGCACAACGACGGCGCCGATATCGACGAGCTGAAAGTGACGCGCATCTACGTCGAAAAAGGACCGGTGCTCAAACGTTTTGCGGCGCGCGCCAAGGGCCGCGGCGTGCGCGTGTTGAAGCATAGCTGCCACATTCACCTGACCGTCGGCGACGGAAGGAAATAGTCATGGGACAAAAAATACACCCGATCGGGTTCCGTCTGTCTGTGTTGCGCAACTGGTCGTCGAAGTGGTATGCGAACAGCAAGAACTTCCCCGGCATGCTGCAGGAAGACATCAAGGTGCGCGATTTTCTGAAGAAGAAGCTGAGCCATGCAGCGGTCGGCAAAATCATCATCGAGCGTCCGGCAAAGAACGCCAAGATCACGATTTACAGCGCGCGTCCCGGCGTCGTCATCGGCAAGAAAGGCGAGGACATCGAGTCGTTGAAGGCGCAGCTGCAGAAAATGCTGCATGTGCCGGTGCATATCAACATCGAGGAAATCCGCAAGCCTGAACTCGACGCGCAGTTGATTTCGGACTCGATCGCGCAGCAGTTGCAGAAGCGCATCATGTTCCGCCGCGCGATGAAGCGCGCCATCACCAATGCCATGCGCCTGGGCGCGCAGGGCATCAAGATCATGAGCGCGGGACGCCTGAACGGCATCGAAATCGCGCGCACGGAATGGTATCGCGAAGGTCGCGTGCCGCTGCACACGCTGCGCGCTGACATCGACTATGGCTTTTCGGAGGCCCAGACCACCTACGGCATCATCGGCATCAAGGTGTGGGTGTTCAAGGGCGAAATTCTGACCAAGCACGAGCAGGCGCTGGCTGCCCCGGCCGCCACGCCGGAATCGCTGGTGACCGACAAACCCGCGTCCGACAAGCCGGCGGCCAAACCGGCGCCGAAGAAACGACGCACAGGAGTAAAGCATGCTGCAGCCAGCTAGAAGAAAGTACCGCAAAGAACAGAAGGGCCGCAACAAAGGCATCGCCACGCGCGGCGCCAAGGTGAGCTTCGGTGAATTCGGCCTGAAGGCGCTCACCCGCGGCCGTTTGACGGCACGCCAGATCGAAGCAGCGCGGCGCGCGATGACGCGCCACATCAAGCGCGGCGGCCGCATCTGGATCCGCATATTCCCGGACAAGCCGATCTCGCGCAAACCCGCCGAGGTACGCATGGGCAACGGCAAGGGCAACCCGGAGTACTGGGTCGCCGAAATCGTGCCGGGCAAGGTTTTGTATGAAATGGACGGGGTCGACGAGGCATCCGCGCGCGAGGCGTTCCGCCTGGCGTCGGCAAAATTGCCGCTGCTGACGACGTTCGTGCACCGTATGGTCGGAGGCTAAGCCATGAAAGCAAGCGAATTGCGCGTCAAGAACACCGATGAGTTGCGCCAGGAACTGAATGAATTGCTGAAAGCGCAATTCAGCCTGCGCATGCAGGTTGCCACCCAGCAGCTCACCAACAACAGCCAGATCGGCAAGGTGCGCCGCGACATCGCGCGCGTGCGCACGATCATCAATGAAAAGGCCCGCCAGTCATGAGCGAAACCGAAACCACCGCGAACAAGCGCACGCTGACCGGCCGCATCGTCAGCGACAAGATGGACAAGACGGTGACCGTGCTGGTCGAGCGCCGCGTCAAGCATCCGCTTTACGGCAAGATCGTCACGAAATCGAAGAAATACCACGCGCACGACGAGAAAAACGAGTTCAAGGCGGGCGATATGGTGCTGATCGAGGAATGCCGGCCAATCGCCAAAACGAAGGCGTGGAAGGTCAGCAAGCTGATTGAAAAGGCGCGCGAAGCGTAGGCGGGAAAAGCCGTCGAAAAAGCCGACAAAACGGTTGAAATAGCGGGAAATTCTCTGTAGAATCCCGCGTTCGTTGGACCGCGCCCCTGAATTTCGGCGCGGACGCCTGACCCCGGACGGGTTCCAAGACTGACCGCAAACCAGCTGCAGTGCGGTTCAAGTTGGAAAAGACAGAAGCACAAAGCGAGAGCAAAAAATGATACAGATGCAGTCCATTCTGGATGTTGCTGACAACACCGGTGCGCGCGCAGTGATGTGCATCAAGGTGCTGGGCGGCTCGAAGCGCCGCTATGCGGGCATCGGCGACGTGATCAAGGTCAGCATCAAGGACGCAGCGCCGCGCGGCCGCGTCAAGAAGGGCGAGATTTACAACGCCGTGGTGGTGCGGACTGCCAAGGGCATCCGCCGCGCCGACGGTTCGATGATCAAGTTCGACAGCAATGCCGCCGTCCTGCTCACAGCCAAGCTGGAGCCGATCGGCACGCGTATTTTCGGGCCGGTGACGCGCGAATTGAGAACCGAGCGGTTCATGAAGATCGTTTCGCTCGCGCCGGAAGTTCTGTAAGAGCTCATAGGTAGACTAAGCATGCGCAAGATAAAAAAAGGCGATGACGTGATCGTCATCACCGGCAAGGACAAGGGCAAGCGCGGCACCATTCTGCGCGTGCTCGACCTCGAACACGTGCTGGTCGAGGGGGCGAACCGCGTCAAGAAGCACCAGCGGCCGAACCCGATGAAAAACACCACCGGCGGCATTGTCGACAAGGAAATGCCGCTGCACGTGTCCAACGTCGCGATTTTCAACCCGGTCACCCAGAAAGCCGACCGCGTCGGCGTCAAGACCCTGGACGACGGCAAGCGCGTGCGTTTCTTTAAATCCAACGGCGAAGTGATAGACGCATGAGCACCCAGGCCAAGACCGCCGGCAAAGACAAGAGCGCAGCGGCATCCGCCCGTCTGCACACGCATTACCAGCAGGACGTGGTCAAACAGCTCGTCAAGCAGTTCGGCTACAAGTCGGTGATGCAGGTTCCGCGCATCGAGAAAATCACCCTCAACATGGGTGTCGGTGAAGCGGTCAACGACAAGAAGATCATGGACAACGCGGTCGGCGACATGACCAAGATCGCCGGCCAGAAGCCGCTCGTGACCAAGTCGAAGAAATCGATCGCGACCTTCAAGATCCGCGACAACTACCCGATCGGCTGCAAGGTCACGCTGCGCGGCACCCGCATGTACGAATTCCTCGACCGCCTGGTGAGCGTGGCGATTCCGCGCATCCGCGACTTCCGCGGCATCCCGGGCAAATCGTTCGACGGCCGCGGCAACTTCAATTTCGGCATCAAGGAACAGATCATTTTCCCCGAGATCGAATACGACAAGATCGACGCATTGCGCGGCATGAACATCACCATCACTACCACCGCCAAAACCGACGCCGAAGGCCGCGCGCTGCTGGCGGCATTCAAATTTCCGTTCAGGAACTAGCCCATGTCCAAACTCGTATTGAAACTGCGCGACCAGAACCGCCGCAAAACGGTGAAGAAATTCGCCGCCAAGCGCGCGCAACTGATGGCGCTCATTAACGACCAGAAGTTGTCGCCGGAAGACCGTTACGAAGCGCGCCTGAAGCTGCAGAAGCTGCCGCGCGACGCGAGCCCGGTGCGGCTGCGCAATCGTTGCGCGCTGACCGGCCGGCCACGCGGCGTTTACAGCAAGTTCGGCCTCGGCCGCAGCAAATTGCGTGATATCGCGATGCGCGGCGAGATTCCCGGTGTAATCAAAGCGAGCTGGTAGCAGGAAGCTGGAGAGACCAAAACCATGAGCATGAGTGATCCGATCGCCGACATGTTGACGCGCATACGCAATGCGCAGATGTCGGAAAAAGTTTCAGTCGCAATGCCGGCGAGCAAAGTCAAAGCCGCGATTGCCAAAGTCCTCAAGGACGAAGGCTATATCGACGACTTCGCAGTGCGCGCGCTGGACGGCAAACCCACGCTTGAAGTGGGCCTCAAGTATTACGCCGGCCGGCCGGTCATTGAAAAAATCGAGCGCGTGAGCCGTCCCGGCCTGCGCGTTTACAAACCGAGTGACGACATGCCGAAAGTCATGAATGGCCTCGGTGTTGCCATCGTATCGACCTCGAAGGGCGTGATGACCGACCGCAAAGCGCGCGGACTCGGCATCGGCGGCGAGGTTTTGTGCATCGTTGCATAGTCAAAGCTGCGAACGAGGAATAGCGATGTCCAGAATAGGTAATTTTCCGATCGAAGTGCCGACCGGCGTGGAAGTGCAGTTTTCACCGAGCGAAATCTCGGTGAAGGGCCCGCTCGGCACGCTGAAGCAGCCGCTGTCGGAGCAGGTCACGCTCGAAAAAATCGAGAACCGCCTGCAGTTCAAGGTGGCGAACGAATCGCACGCTGCCAATGCGCTGTCGGGGACCATGCGCGCGCTGGTTGCGAACATGGTGCAGGGCGTCACCAAAGGCTACGAGCGCAAGCTCATGCTGGTCGGCGTCGGCTACCGCGCGCAGGCACAGGGCGACAAGCTGAATCTGACACTGGGTTTTTCGCATCCGGTCGTGCACCAGATGCCCAAGGGCATCAAGGTCGAGACACCGACGCAAACCGAGATCCTGATCAAGGGTATCGACAAACAGGTCGTCGGACAGGTGGCGGCCGAAATCCGCGCCTATCGTCGTCCCGAGCCGTACAAGGGCAAGGGCGTGCGCTATTCCGACGAGACGGTCATCCTCAAAGAGACCAAGAAGAAGTAGAGGCGAGAGATGAAAGAAGACAAAAACCAGGCGCGGCTGCGCCGTGCCCAGCAAACCCGCCGCAAGATCGCGGAATTGCGCGTGGTGCGGCTGGCGGTGCACCGCTCGAACGGGCACATGTACGCGCAGGTCATCGATGCAAGCGGCGCCAAAGTGCTGGCGAGCGCGTCGACCATCGAGCCGGCATTGCGCAAATCGGTCAAGAATGGCGGCAACGTCGAGGCTGCGGCTGCGGTCGGCAAGCTGATCGCCGAAAAAGCCAAGGCGCTGGGCATCGAGGCAGTTGCGTTCGACCGCGGCGGCTATAAATATCACGGTCGTGTGAAGGCGCTGGCGGAAGCCGCGCGCGAGCACGGGCTCAAGTTCTAGTCAGGAAAGCACATGGCAAAACTCCAGGCAAACAGGATGGCGGGCGGCGAAGAACGCGGCGACGGCCTGCGCGAAAAGATGATCGCGATCAACCGTGTCACCAAGGTGGTGAAGGGCGGCCGCGTCATGGGTTTCGCGGCACTCGTGGTGGTCGGTGACGGCGATGGCCGCGTTGGCATGGGCAAAGGCAAGGCGCGCGAAGTGCCGGTCTCCGTGCAAAAAGCGATGGACGAGGCACGCCGCAAGCTGGTCAAGATCAATCTGAAGAACGGCACCCTGCATCACGCGGTGACCGGCCGTCACGGCTCGGCACGCGTTTACATGCAACCGGCGTCGGACGGCACGGGCATCATCGCCGGCGGCCCGATGCGTGCGATTTTCGAGGTGATGGGCGTGACCAACGTGCTCGCCAAGATCATCGGCTCGACCAACCCCTACAACGTGGTGCGCGCGACCCTGAACGGTCTGCAGGCAATGAACACCCCGTCAGACGTCGCGGCCAAGCGCGGCAAGACGGTCGAAGAGATCGCGGGTTAATCATGGCCAAGGCAAAACAGTCGGGCAAAACCATCAAGGTGACGCTGGTCAGAAGCCTGATCGGCACCATGCAAACCCACCGCGCGACCGCGCGCGGCCTGGGTCTGCGCCGCATCAATTCGACCGCCGAGGTGATCGATACCCCGGCCAATCGCGGCATGATCAACAAAATCAGTTACCTCCTGAAGAGCGAAGGTTAATTCAATGCAGCTCAATACGATCAAACCAGCCGCCGGCGCCAAGCACGCGAAACGACGCGTTGGCCGCGGCATCGGCAGCGGACTCGGCAAGACGGCCGGTCGCGGACACAAAGGACAATCGTCCCGCGCGGGCGGTTATCACAAGGTCGGTTTTGAGGGTGGCCAAATGCCGCTGCAACGCCGCCTGCCCAAGCGCGGTTTCAATTCGCCCACGCGCGGCGATACCGCCGAAGTGCGTCTGTCGGATCTGAACCGCCTGAAGGTCGATACCATCGACATCCTGGTACTCAAAGATGCCGGCATTGTGCCGATCCACGCTTTGACGGCGAAAGTCATCGTGTCCGGCGAGTTGAAGCGCAAAGTTACGCTGCACGGTCTGCTGGCGTCGAAAGGCGCGCGCGCAGCCGTTGAAGCTGCCGGCGGCAAATTCGAAATGCCTGACAGCACCGGCGGCAAGCCCGTCAAAGAAGGCAAGAAAGTCGCGCGTAAAGCGGCGGCCATCGTGCGCGCTGAAACCCGCGCTGCGACCACGTCCGCTACCATCGCCGAAGAGAACGCCAAGGCAGCGGTGAACGCGGAAGCGAAAGCCGAAGCCAAGAGCAAAGCCAAGGCCGAATCGAAAGAAAAAGCCGAAGCCAAGGCAGACGCCAAAGCAGCACCTGAAGCCAAAGCCAAGGGTGGCAAAGACAAAGCCCCCGCCAAGAAAAAGAAGGCTGAGTAAAGTTGGCTAATCAGGATTCCAGATTGAGCATGCAGGGCAAGATGGGCGACCTCAACCGTCGCCTGTTGTTCTTGCTGGGCGCGCTGATCGTTTACCGCATCGGCGCGCACATCCCGGTGCCAGGCATCGATCCCGTCACGCTGGCAGAGCTCTTCAAGTCGCAAAAAGGCGGCATCCTCGACATGTTCAACATGTTCTCGGGTGGCGCGCTGTCGCGCTTCACGATCCTGGCGCTTGGCATCATGCCGTATATCTCGTCCTCCATCATCATGCAGCTGATGACGGTGGTGTCGCCGACGCTCGAGGCGCTCAAGAAAGAAGGCGAAGCGGGCCGCCGCAAGATCACGCAGTACACGCGTTACGGCACTGCCGCGCTGGCGATGTTCCAGGGCATGGGCATTGCGATAGCGCTTGAGTCGCAGCGCGGACTGGTTCTCGATCCGGGCCTGGCTTTCCGCCTTACAACCATGATCACCCTGGTCACCGGCACGATGTTCCTGATGTGGCTGGGTGAGCAGATTACGGAACGCGGCATCGGCAACGGCATTTCGCTG
>JAIOOZ010000578.1 GCA_021414185.1 Betaproteobacteria bacterium | reverse complement strand
GCGGCCTGAATTCCCGGCTCCGCCCTGACCAGCGCAAAGATCTCGCGGAAACCTCGCTTGCCGTCGATGTGCTTTGTTATCTGTTCGCCGAACCGTCCCGGGTCCACATGCGCTGAAATCCCGGTGTGCTGATGGTCGATGCGGAACGGCGCCGAGCGATGGTGGCGAATCAGCGCCGACAGATCCGCGCCCGTAACCGGTTCGTGGAAAAAGAACGGCACATAATCGGCGTCGCCGTACGGCGCCCTGGCGTCCGCGCGCGTGGCGTAAAAAGAATGCGTAACCAAGGCACCCGTCAGCAGTTCGGCGATTGCGTATTGCTGTCGCGGCGGCAACTGCCGCGTCACACCGAGGAACGGCGGTTGTTGGGGGCCGACCGCAAGTTCGGGCAAATAAGCGGCGCGCCCGCGCCCCACGTCCGTGAGTTCGAGATGCATGCCGTGCTGGTCGCCAAACCACGCGTACAGTTCGTCAACCGTATACGCACGGTCCTGTGAATGCAGCAGCAGGTCATAGAGGCCGGCATCGCCGAGATCGACGTGATCGTGGTAAAGCGCCTTCTCCGCGCGCCTGAACCAGTTCGTGTTCGGCAAAGACGCCAAAACTTCGCGCGTATTGGCGATCTTGCGCTGCGCATCCGTTTCGCCCTGGTTGATCATGCGCATCAGCGTCTGCATCTGGTAGACGCCGGTTCTGCCGTGCTGGGCGTAAACCATGATGCCGAGCGCGCCCGTGTCTTTCAGCACCGCCAGCAGCGCGCGCAGCCCGGCATCCGGGTCTGCCAGATGATGGAGCACGCCGCTGCAATTGATGTAATCGAACGCTGCCACGCCCAGTTCGGGCAGCGCGACCAGCGATTCGTTGAGCCAGGATATATTTTCCAGCTCCCGCGCCTGCGCGCGTTGCCGGGCCACGGCGATGCTCGCTTCGCTTAAATCCAGATGCACGATCTCGGCGTTCGTATGGCGCAGTTGTTCCGCCAGAAATATGGTCGCGTCGCCGGTGCCGCCGCCCGCCACCAGCACGCGAAAGCGGTCGCGGAAGGATTGCTTTCCGGCAAAACAATATTGATTGATCATCGGCAGATCATCGAGCCAGGTCTTGATGAGCCGGTTCTTCTCGTCAAGCGGGTCGCGCGGCGGGTACGGCAGTTCCTCGTACTGCTGGCGAACCTGCGGAATGTAGTGGGACGATTTCATGAGGCCTGGCCGGGAATGACGCGGTGATGACGAATTGAATATTACGCGATTGGACCCCCCCGCGCAGAACGGGGTCTGACACTTGCGCCTGCTGCGATACGGTAGAATTCATCGATTCACCCAGCGTTAGTTCTCACATGACCGCCCGTCTGCGGGAAATCCCCTACAACTACACATCGTTCTCCGACCGCGAGATCGTGATCCGCCTGCTCGGGCCGGCGATGTGGGACGTGCTCAACGGATTGCGCGGCGAGCGCCGCACCGGCCGTTCGGCGCGCATGCTGTATGAAGTTCTCGGCGATATCTGGGTGGTGTCGCGCAACCCGTATCTGCAGGACGACCTGCTCGGCAACCGCAAGCGCCGCGCGCTGCTCATCGCGGCACTCCGTCACCGGCTGCGCGAAATCGAAGTGCGCCGGCAGGACCCGACAGGCCCGGTCACCGCACTATTGAAAGCCGCGGACGACGCGGTCTTTGCTTTTGAAAAAGAATTCGACACCACGCTGGCGCTGCGGAAAAAAACCATCAGCCGCCTCGCGCGTCATACGCGCCGCGACAATATCCAGTTCGACGGCCTGGCGCGCGTGTCGCACGTGACCGACGCGACCGACTGGCGCGTCGAGTATCCGTTCGTCGTCATCAATCCCGACACGCAGGAAGAAATCGCCGGCATCGTCGCTGCGTGCATCGAATTGGGGCTCACCATCATCCCGCGCGGCGGCGGCACCGGTTATACCGGCGGTGCGATTCCGCTGACCAAGAGCTCGGCGGTGATCAATACCGAAAAGCTGGACAGGTTTGAAGTCGTTAAAGACGCGCAATTGCCGGGCTCGAGCAAGCCGGTGACGGTCGTGCGCTGCGGCGCGGGTGTCGTCACGCGGCGCGCGATGGAAGCAGCTGAAGCGCAGGGACTGGTCTTCGCCTGCGACCCGACTTCGGCCGATGCCTCGTGCATCGGCGGCAACGTCGCGATGAACGCCGGCGGCAAGAAGGCCGTGCTGTGGGGCACGGCGCTCGACAACCTGGCGAGCTGGCGCATGGTGACGCCGGACGCCGAATGGATGAATGTCGAGCGCCTCGACCACAACCTGGGCAAGATCCACGACATACCGTTGGCGCGTTTTCGCATCACGCGCTACGCGATCGACGGCACGACGCGCCTGTCCGAGGAAGTGCTGGAAATACCCGGCGCGAAATTTCGCAAGCGCGGGCTCGGCAAAGACGTCACCGACAAAGCGCTGTCGGGCCTGCCCGGCATGCAGAAGGAAGGCTGCGACGGCATCATCACCGAAGCGACGTTCATCCTGCACAAGATGCCGCCGCATATCCGCACCGTGTGCCTGGAATTTTTCGGCCAGGTCAGCGATGCGGTGCCGTCCATAGTCGAAATCGTGAATTACATCCGCGCCCATCCGCAGGCGACGCTGGCCGGCCTCGAACATCTGGACGCGCGCTATGTCAGGGCTGTCGGCTACGCGACCAAGGCCAAGCGCGCCGGCCTGCCCAAAATGGTGCTGCTCGCCGACATCGTCGGCGATGACGAGAACGCAGTGGCCGCCGCGGCTTCGCAAGTCGTGCGCATCGCCAACGCGCGCTCGGGCGAAGGCTTCGTCGCCGTCAGCAGCGAAGCGCGCAAAAAATTCTGGCTCGACCGCGCGCGCACCGCCGCCATCGCCAAACACACCAACGCGTTCAAGATCAACGAAGACGTCGTCATTCCGCTCGATCGGCTCGGCGACTACTCGGACGGCATCGAGCGCTTCAACATCGAGCTGTCGATCGGCAACAAGCTGAAGCTGCTGACAGCGCTCGAAGAATTCCTGTGCGGCGACCTGCCACTGCAGCAATCGGAAGTCACGGTGACGCCGGCCGAACTCATCGACGACCGCGTCGAGCGCGCACTGGCGCTGCTCGCCGACACGCGCCAGCGCTGGCAATGGCTGGCGGAAAACATGGACGCGCCCTTCACCGCGCTGCCTGCCGGCATCACCCTGCAATCCGCGGGCGCAACGCCTGAGTCAGTGTTCAAGGCGCTGCGCGACTACGCGATACGCGTGTCGTGGAAAACAGAAGTCCGCGCCCCGCTCGCCGACATATTCAGCGGCCTGCTCTTTCACAAAGTGCGCGAGCAGTGCGATGCGATCCACCAGACTGTGCTGCGCGGCCGCGTGTTCGTGGCGCTGCACATGCACGCCGGCGACGGCAACGTGCATACCAACATTCCGGTCAACTCCGACAATTACGAGATGCTGCAGGAGGCAAGCCATACGGTGGCGCGCATCATGCGCCTGGCGCAATCGCTCGACGGCGTGATTTCGGGCGAGCACGGTATCGGCATCACCAAGCTCGAGTTTCTCGACGCCGGACAGGTCGCAAGCTTCCGCGCCTACAAAGAGAAGGTCGATCCGCAGGGCCATTTCAACAAAGGCAAGCTGCTGGCCGGCGCCGACCTCACCAACGCCTACACACCGAGCTTCAGCCTGCTTGGCACCGAAAGCCTGATCCTCGAGCAATCGGAGGTCGGCAAAATTTCCGACTCGATCAAGGATTGCCTGCGCTGCGGCAAGTGCAAGCCGGTATGCGCCACCCACGTGCCGCGCGCCAACCTGCTGTACAGCCCGCGCAACAAGATACTCGCGACCTCATTGCTGATTGAAGCGTTTTTGTATGAAGAACAAACGCGGCGCGGCATTTCGCTCGATCATTTCGACGAATTCAGCGACGTTGCCGAGCATTGCACCGTCTGCCACAAGTGCCTGAACCCGTGCCCGGTCGACATCGATTTCGGCGACGTCTCGATCGCAATGCGCAACTTCCTGCGCCGCCACGGCAAGAACACATTCAATCCCGGCACCGCGGCTTCGATGCTGTTTCTGAATGCGACCGATCCGAACAAGATCAAGATCGTGCGCAAAATCATGATCCAGTGGGGCTTCAGGGCCCAGCGTCTTGCCCATCGCATGGCCAAAGCGTTGGGCCTCGCGCAGGCGCAAACGCAGGCGCCGCCCGCGACCGTGGGCAAGACCGCGATCAAAGCCCAGATCATCCATTTCATCAACAAGCCGATGCCGGGCGGACTGCCCAAGCAGGCGTCGCGCGCGCTGCTCGGCATCGAGGACGCGCGCATCGTGCCCATCATCCGCGATCCGCAGAAAGTGAACGAGGACTCGGACGCCGTGTTCTATTTCCCCGGCTGCGGCTCGGAGCGGTTGTTCAGTCAGGTCGGACTGGCGACGCAGGCGATGCTGTATGAAATCGGCGCGCAATGCGTGCTGCCGCCGGGTTACCTGTGCTGCGGCTATCCGCAGACCGCGGCGGGCGATGAAGCGAAGGGCCAGCAGATCAGCACCGACAACCGCGTGCTGTTTCATCGCGTCGCCAACACGCTGAACTATCTCGACATCAAGACCGTGATCGTGTCGTGCGGCACCTGCATGGACCAGCTGCAGAAATACGAGTTCTCGAAGATTTTCCCCGGCTGCCGGTTGCTCGACATTCACGAGTACCTGCTCGAAAAAGGCGTTAAGCTGGAAGGCGTGAATGGCGTGCGCTATATGTATCACGACCCCTGCCATACGCCGATGAAAACCTATCAGCCGATGAAAGTGGTCAACCAACTGATGGGCACCAATGTCGGACTCAACGACCGCTGCTGCGGCGAGTCGGGCACGCTCGCCGTGACGCGGCCCGACGTGTCGACCCAGGTGCGGTTTCGCAAGGAAGAGGAAATGCGCAAGGGTGCCGCGCAACTGCGCGCGGATGGTTTCGACGGCCAGGTCAAAATCCTGACGTCGTGCCCGTCGTGCCTGCAGGGCCTCGCGCGCTACGACGACGATGCCGGCACCGATGCCGATTACATCGTGGTCGAAATCGCCAAAAACCTGCTCGGCAAAAACTGGATGGCCGACTACGTGGCGAAAGCCAACCGCGGCGGCATCGAGCGGGTGTTGTTGTAACCGCCGCGACGCGCTTATCATGATCGTATTGCTGGCATGACAGGTACTGCATGGACGCCGCCCTCAGGATAGACACGCTCAAGAACTGCAAGGACTGGCTCGCGCAGTTGCCGCTGACCAACGCCCAGCAGGCGCACAGCCAGTTGCTCGCGCAAATGAAATTGCTCAATGCCGCGGCGCTGGCGCCCGCCGACCGGCTGCAGATACTGGAGGCGCTGCGCGAGCCGGTGGCCTTCGTGCAGGGCGAGCGCGCCAAGCGCTACAGCAACCAGCCCGTGCCGCTCGAAGCCGCCACCGCCGCGATCTGGAATGACGTGATCGCACTATGGTTCGCGCTGGTGCAGGGTTACCAGGCGTGCGCCGACGCAGGTGTCATGCACCTGGCGCTTATTCACCAACGCGCCTTGCGCTACATCGGCCTCGCGATGCAGCATCACAACCGGATTTACCGCGCGATTCCGACTACGCTGTGGCAGCAGTTCCACAAGCTCTACGCAACAACAGAAGAAGCCGGGGTGGCCGCAACGCCGGTCAACGACATCATCAATCACGATGCGTCAGACCCGACCTGCACTTCGACTTACCTGCACACGCTGCTCGCCCAGTACGCCACGCCCGATGCGCTGACCCTGAGCCAGCTGACGGCGGTCGATCGCTGGCTGAAACAATGGGCCCTGCTCGTCAAGCTCACGCCGGCTGCCGGGCCCGATACGCCAATACCTCCGCTCGCGGTGGTACTGGGCAGCGGCAGCGGGCTGCGCAATGCCAAGGACCTGCGGCCCTCTCCCAATGTCCGCTACCTGGACCTGCGCGGGCTCGGCGCGATGCTGACGCAATTGATCACCGGCCTGCGCAACGGCAAAACACCCGCCGAGCTCGCGCTGGGCACTGAGGCGCGCCAGCCGGCGTGCGAAACCCTGCTGGCACTGCTCAATACGCAATGGTGCGGCGCGGACAGCGGCCGGGCCGAAGAGCGCAGCCCCTCGTCGCTCAAAGTCCTGGTGTCGCTGACCATAGCCGCCATGCATTTTCACTTGAGCGGGCGGGCGTTCCGGCAGCCGGGCGTGCAACTCACCAAGCGCGAAGAAGAAGACCTGCAGATGTTCGGCCATGTCAGCGAGCGCACCGAGAAAGCCCTGCTCTCGCAACGCAGCGGCGCTCTGGAAACCTGGGAAATCATCAACCACAGTTCGTCCGGATTTCTCGGCATGTGCCGCCAGCCGGACGGGGCGACCCGCCTGAGCCATAACCAGCTGCTCGGACTGCGCACCGCGACCGGCAAGACCTTTTACCTCGGCATCGTGCAGCGCCTCCTGATCGCCGAAAACGGCGCCGTGTCGGTCGGCTTGCGCGTGATTCCCGGCGCGCCGCGGCCG
>JAIOOZ010000577.1 GCA_021414185.1 Betaproteobacteria bacterium | reverse complement strand
CTGGTACATCATCAGGTTGCTGATGCGGTGCCCGTGCTGA
Source organism: Betaproteobacteria bacterium (assembly GCA_021414185.1). GTDB lineage: Bacteria > Pseudomonadota > Gammaproteobacteria > Burkholderiales > SG8-41 > PALSA-1004. Next base: position 7,108 of record JAIOOZ010000577.1, on the reverse strand, counting down.
ATGCTGTGCAAAACGATCGGCATGCCGAGTTCCTCGACGCGCTTGAAGAACGGCCACAACTCGCGGTGGCTGCCGAGCGACTCGGAAAACGGGTGTTTGCGTACCGGGAAGACCTTGTCGACGGCCACCGACTGAAAACCGTTCGCCTTGGCCCATTCGATTTCGCGTATCGCGCCCGGCACATCCTGCAAAGCAACCAGCGCGGAGCCGACCAGGTGGCCGGGGTATTTTTTCATCAGCCCGAGTATGGACAGGTTGAACGAGTGCGCCATCGCGTTCGCCAGATCGGCATCGAGCACGTAGTTGAACAGCGTGGCCGTATATTGCGGCAGCAGCAGCTGGTACTGGATGCCGAGCTTGTCGTAGTCCTCGAGCCGCGTCTCGATCTCGAACGTGCCCTTGTAGTTGGAGCCCGAGCCCGGCGGGCGCAGCGGCGTGGTGCCCTCGACCTGGTGCCAGCCGGGGAATTTCCAGCCGGTCATGCGGCCCTCCTTGTCGAACTCGTAGACCGGTTTTTTGTCCGCCAGCGGACCTTCTATGTAGTCATAGATGTCCTTCGGCATGATGTGGGTGTCCATGTCGATAATCATTGCGCGGGTCCTCGGCTAGGCTGGTCTGACGGTCGTCTCAGGGAGCTGCATGACATCTTTTGCGAGTGTCATGCGCTTGTGACTATTTTGTATTGATTGTCATATAAAGATGACGTAGAGTCAATGCCGCCCGGGTTCTCCCGATTTTTGCATACGCCGGAAGCGAGCAGTCGATATGGATGCAAACATCAACCGCATGGCAGATTATCTGGTTGCCCTGCGCTACGCGGATATTCCCGCCGAAATCGTGCACGACTGCAAAAGACGCGTGATCGACACGCTGGGCTGCGGTGTCGGCGCATTCGACGCGGAGCCGTGCCGCATTGCGCGCAGAATGGCGCTGCGCGCTGCCGCTAAAACGGGCGCGCAGGTACTGGGAACCGCTACGCGCACGCTGCCCGAACTGGCTGCTTTCGCCAACGGCGTCATGATGCGTTATCTCGACGGCAATGACAGCTATCCGGGCGGCGGCGGGCATGCGAGCGATGCCATATCCGCTGTCCTCGCTGCCGCAGATATGCGCGGAGCGAATGGCCGCGACGTCATCACCGCGGTCACGGCGGCATACGATGTATTCTATAACCTCTACACCGCTGCGCGCATGCGCGACCAGGGCTGGGACCATGTGTTCTACATCGCGGTCGCCAGCGCGGCAGGCGCGGCGAAAGTGCTCAACCTCGACCACGCGCAAACCACCAACGCGCTGGCATTGGCGATTACGCCGAACCTCGCGCTCGAGGTCACGCGCCGCGGACACCTGTCGATGTGGAAAGGCGCCGCCGGCGGCAACGCCTCGCGCAACGGCATATTCGCCGCCCTGCTCGCGGCTGAAGGCATGACCGGGCCCGACAACGTGATCGAGGGCAAGCACGGGCTCTGGCACGTCGTGGGGAAATTCGAGATCGCCGCGTTCCCGGGCGACGGCCGGCCGTTTCGCATCCTGCAGGCAAATCTCAAGTACTTTCTGTCCGAATACCATTCCCTGGCGCCGATCGAGGCGGCAGTCGACCTGCACCGCCAGCTCGCCGGCGCCGAGATCGCGGCGGTCACCATCCATACTTACGCTTTCGCGTACCAGGAGATCGGCAACGAGCCGGAGAAATGGCATCCGACGACGCGCGAAACCGCCGACCACAGCCTGCCTTTCATCATTGCCGCGGTGCTGATCGACGGCCGCTTCAGCGACGAGATATTTTCGCCGCAGCGCCTCGCCGATCCGCGCATTCACGCACTGGCGGACAGGATCAAAGTCGAGGAAGACCCCGAGTTGTCGCGGCAATTCCCGGAAAAGGTACCCAGCCGCATCGAGGTCGTGACCGCGGACGGCCGGAAAAAGATCGCCACGGTCGAATATCCGCGCGGGCATTTCCGCAATCCGATGACGGACAAGGAAGTCAATGCCAAGTTTATCGATCTGACAACGCGGGTACTGTCGAGGCGCCAGAGCAACAAGTTGCTTTCGCTGCTGTGGGATCTCGACGGACAGGAAAACCTGGACGCGATTTTTAAAGCAGCCCGCATCCGGCGGCGCGCTGAAAATGAGCCCGCCTGAAATGCGGCACGGGCCGGTAGCGGTACCCGCAAAATAAAAACGCCACCCGAAGGTGGCGTTTTAACTGGAGCCGGTATCGTTACACGCGGCGGCGGTACTCGCCAGTGCGGGTATCGATTTCGATCTTGTCGCCGGTCGCGCAAAATAACGGCACCTGGATGATAAATCCGGTCTTGAGCTTGGCTGGCTTCAGCACCTTGCCCGAAGTGTCGCCGCGGATGGCCGGCTCGGTGTATTCGATTTCGCGTTCGAGCGACTGCGGAATGATTACCGAAATCGCGCGTTCGTTGTAGAACACGACTTCGCACGGCATGCCTTCATCGAGATAGTTGAGCGCTTCGCCCATGTTGTCTTTCTCGATTTCATGCTGGTTGAATTCGCTGTCCATGAACACGTACATGGGATCGGCGTAGTACGAGAACGTGACTTCCTTGCGCTCGAGCACCACCATGTCGAACTTGTCGTCGGCGCGGTAAACGCTCTCCGTCGGCGCGCCCGTCAGCAGATTGCGCATTTTCATTTTCACGACCGACGCGTTGCGGCCGGATTTGGAGAACTCGGCCTTCTGCACGACCATCGGGTCCTTGCCGAGCATGATCACGTTGCCGGCCCTGATTTCCTGTGCGATTTTCATGGTTTTCCCGCTGCAAAAAGGCTAAAAGGCCGCTATTCTAGCCGATTCCGGCAGAATTCGGCCAGTTTGATTGCCAGATTGCCGCCACCGGCGAGACGCCCTGCCCAAGCCTGTGCGTGCACTGCCGCGGCCTGGCGCCGGGCCATGAACGCCCTCCAGCATCGCGCGATCTCGGGAGACTGTCGGTTCCATGCCGTATGGATCGAACGCATCGCGGTAGCCGTCGGTTCATCCAACCCGTCGACGTAGCGGTCTACAAACGCCGCCTGTTTGGCAATATGGGCGTCTTCTTTTTGCACGTAGGCCTGCCATACCAAGGGGCGCGCCGCCCACTGCGCGCGCACGAACGAATCTTCGCCGCGCACGAAATTCACGTCGCATGCCCACAGCAGGCGGTCGTACTGGTCGATATCCAGAAAAGGAATGGCGGCTATCGTCAGCTTGTCTCTCACCGTGCATGATCCCGGCTCTATGCGGTGGCCGACGATAGCGGACAACTGATCAAGCGCCCTGCCCGCGGGCACCATGCATACGATGGGCAACTCACCTGCAGACCACTCAGCTACGAGCGCAGGCAGCGCGGCATTGTTGTAACAAAAAAGCGATACGCACAGCGCGCCGTCTGCGCCGGACGTTATGCCAAGTCCATTCCGGAAACCGGCGATCGCGCCGGCATTGGATTGGAATGCGTCGCGCGCCTGAACAAGTTCGCGTTCGATCAGCAGGCCGCCAGTCGCCGCAGTGAAACCGGGAAAGAAAAAATGTTTGACGAGCGGCAGCGCCGGATGTGGCGACGGCAGGCCGTGGCAGCCTTCGACCCACGGTTCGGCACTCAGATGTTCCAGGTTAATCCACACCGGGCGTGGCCTGCGCTCAGCCATTGCGGCGAGGTAATTGTCCGGCAGGCGGACGCCGAAGCCTTCGATCACGATGTCGGCGGGTTGCACGGCCGCCATTGCCTCGCTCCAATGCCAGACTTCAACGCCGTATACCTGCTGAATTTCCAGCGCGGGATCGACGTCGCGGCAAACGCGCCGAAAACTCGCAAGGTCATCGACCCACAAGCGAACGGACTGTCCCAACTCCGACGACAACTGGCGCGCCAGCCGCCAGCAGACGCCGATATCGCCGTAGTTATCGACGACCGAGCAGAAAATGTCCCAGGTGCGCGTCATTGATATCCGTTTGCGGCCGCATGGCGCGTTGCCCGCAAAACATCAGCGGATCGACACCAGCGGTTCAGCCATAGATCAGTGCATGAACCTGATGGTGGCGCGGCGGCGCCGCGGGATCGATGCTCAACACGCGGATATTGGCGGCCTGCAGACAGCGGGTAGCAAATTGTTCGCCTTCGGTCTGTGGGCCCGGCGTGAAATTCCGCACCAGCACTGCCGCGACCACTTCGAGCTGCTTGTTGCAGACCACCAGGTCGAGGCGTTGCTGCACCAGTTTGCGCTCCATCTGCTCGCGCGGCAGTCCGCTCGATGCCGTCGCAATCTCGACAACATCGGTCAATGCCACGCCGGCGAAAATTTCGTGGTCCGGCAGGCCCGTCCTGAAAACGTAATAGAGCAGCGCCGAAGACTGCGGCAGCAGGCGCGGCTTCTTGCTGAATTCCGCGACTGCCGCCGCGGCCGGTGTGGGGGGCGCAGCAGGCTTCTCCAATGCGTCGATCACCGCGCGGGGATTGGCCTTGAGGTCGGCCAGCAATGCTTCCATTTGCACGGTGCGCTCGCTACTGCGCTTGCGTTGCTTGCGGTTATATCTCGTAACGATGAAGACCATCGCCGCGATCCACACCAGACCGATCAGGTACCACATGGAGCGAGCTCAGTCCTGCAGGTAGTCGACCAGCTGCCCGCTGGTCTGGCGCAACCGCCGGCTCATCATGGTGACTATCTTGAGCAGAATATTCACGCTCAAAGCCGGATGCTCACGGATGATGCGCACGAACTGCTCGCGCGTCAGCATTACCAGTGTCGATTGCTGCGGACAAATGCAGGTCGCCGAACGCGGCTCGCCGTCGACCAGCGCCATCTCGCCTATTGTCTTGCCGGGCTCGATCTGGCCGATGCGCTTGCTGCCATACTTGGCATCCTGCTTGAATATCTCCGCGCCGCCTTCGATCACCAGGCACATGAAGCCGCCGCGGTCGCTCTCGCGGAATATGACGGTGCCGGGAGCGACGCTGTAGGCCTGCACATATTTGGTAAGCGTCTCGATTTCCGCCGCGGGAAAATCGCCGAAAAACTGGCTGCCCTGCAGCATGGCGAGCAGCTGCGCCTGAAACGCGCTGCCGCTGCCCAGCAGCTTCAACTCGGGCTCGATCACTTTACGATCCAAACTCATGCGCGACCTCCCGCGGCCAGTGGACCCATCTCGTTATAGTTGTACTAGGTAGTCGGCGCCGCCGGTTGCTGCCGGTTGCGCCGCCGGTCGAGCCACCACGCAAGCGCCGGCAACATCAGGAAAGAACCCGGCAAGGCAAGCACGATCAGGTACGGGCTGATATTGGAAAGGCGCCGCAGATGCACCTTCAGCTCTTCCTTGTCCTCCGTCGTCCACAATTGCTTGTTGCGCGGCTTCATCAGGAGCGGCATCAGCCCCCTGACCTGCAATATTTCGCTGAGCAGATGTTTCTTTTCGCGTTCGGTCAGGTCGCGTATCGAGCGATACGCAATTACGCTGGCGGTGCGGAATTTGGCTATGCGCGAGGGATCTTCCATGCAGTTCTGCCCGCGGACGCCTAAAAAAAGGACCTCGAACCGGATTTGCCGAAGGCGCGATAAGCACGCCACGCCACAAACCCGCGCTGCGCCCATTTCCACAGTCCGCGCCGCTGCGTTACCGTCCCCACGGCGACCAGCGCGCCGAGCAGCAGCGGATGTGCGCGCAGATACTGCACGCCGGCGATGCCGCGATCGGCGACTTTGATCGGCCCGTCAAGCCGCTGCGTCAGTGCCGCGAGCTCGTCGCGCTGAGCCGCGCACAACGCGACCAATCTCTCGCGCTGAAGCAGGTTCTCGATGGTTGAATCGCCGCGCTTCACACTGACAATCTATCGCGGTCTTTCTTCAGTTCGCCGAGGCTCGCCTCAAACAAACGCGTGCCGGCCGCGGCACGCCCGCGCGCCGCTGCGGCAAGTGCGGCGCCGACCGCCAGATACAGCACCGCGAAACCGCCGATCGCAAGCAGGCGGTTGGTGTCCCAGAACAAGGCAATCACCAGAAACGTCAGCAGCAAGAAGCCGAAAGCGAGAAAAAAAACCGCTGCAACGCCCAGCATCAGCATCTGGGCGATGCGCTGGCGCTCAGCGTGCAGTTCGTTCGCCAGCAGTTCGAGGCGCGTCTGCACGATCGCCACGATCGTGGCGACGAGCTTTTTGACGGAACTTAACAACCCGCCCGTGCGGGCGGCACCGGCGGTGGAATCTGCGCCGGCCATAAGGCTAGCGGCGGCCGATCAGCAATCCGATGACCAGACCGACTCCAGCCGCGGCACCCACTGCCTGCCACGGATTCTCGCGCACGTAATCGTCGGTCGCGCGCGCTGCCTGCTTGCTGCGCTGGACGATGACATCCTCGGCTTCAGCCAGTTTGACTTTGGCCTGATGCAGGCTGTCCTGGATGCGCTCGCGAGCCACGGCGACTTTCTCGCCGGCCTGGCTGGCGGTTGCTTTGAGCAGTTCTTCGGCATCCGCGACCACCGTGCGGAAATCCTGAACCAGTTTGTCCTTGGAAACATTTGCTTCGGCGCTCATCGTTACCTCTGTCCACAGTTGATATTAATTCGCCGGCCGCTATTACGCGCAGTTACGTTAAAAACACCGGCATGGGGTTGATTAGGTTATAGATTTTTACCGTTTAAATCAAGGATTACCTGTATTTGCGGGCGAATGCACCGCCAACACCCGCTTTTGCGCGCAACGCCCCGTTTCTGCGCCCCCGCGCTTAACCCCTTCCGCGCCGCTGCGCCGTTTAAACCGCCAGTCGCAAACCAGCCATTTGATCAACTTTACGGAGACATTCAATGAAAAAATCCACCCAATTGGGCCTGTGCTCGCTCGCCACAGCGCTCGCCGTGGGCCTCACCCAGGCGGCCAGCGAAGCGGAAACCAGCGGCAACGCGCTCACCATCTACAGCACGGCACAGCCCGGCGCGATTTCACCCGAGGTCTATCGCAATGGCGGGCGCGGCCAGGCCATACCGGGTTACGCGGTCGTGCGCCAGCAGCGCGACATCAATCTCACGCGCGGCCGCAACAGCGTGCGCTTCGCCGACGTCGCCGCCTACATCGATCCGACCACCGTGATGTTCGAATCGCTCACCGAT
>JAIOOZ010000447.1 GCA_021414185.1 Betaproteobacteria bacterium | reverse complement strand
GCTTAGTGCATGTAGCTGGAATCGATCTGCTCCATCCAGCGCCGTGCCGCCGCCCACATGATCGCCGGGCCGTCGTTGGTGTCTTTCTCTTTCTTCTGCACGAGTTGCGTGGTCTGTTTGCTGGTTTTCTCGACGACGTTCATCGGCGGGAAAATCAGCTCGACGCCGCCGGACTGCGCCATCACCTGGGTCTCGCACGACATTTCAAGCCGGCGCATCAGGTGGAACGCGTGTCCCATCGTCGGGCCGCAGGTCAGCAGACCGTGGTTGCGCAGGATCGCGACGTTCTTGTTGCCGAGCGCCTTGGCGATGCGTTCGCTTTCTTCGGCTTCGTTGGTGACGCCCTCGCAATCGTAATAGGCGATCTTGTCGTAGAGGTGCATGGCGCCGAGATTGATCGGCAGCAGTCCCTGCTTCTGGCACGACACCGCGACGCCGGCTTTCGAATGCGTGTGGATCACGGCATGCGCGTCTGCGCGCGCCATGTGGATCGAGCGGTGGACGACGAAGCCCGCCATCAGCATCGGGTACTGCGACGGCACCAGCTTGTTGCCGTCGAGGTCGACTTTGAGCAGGTTCGACGCGGTGATTTCGTTATACAGCAGGCCGAACGGGTTGATCAGGAAGTGCGACTCGGTGCCGGGAACGCGCATCGAAATGTGGTTGTAAATCAGGCTGTGGTGCCAGCCCATCGCCGACACGATGCGGTAGGCGCAGGCGAGGTCGACGCGGGCTTCCCATTCTTCGGGCGAGCATTCGATCTTGGGGACTGATTTCAGCGGTGCGTTCATGCGGATCTCCCATTGAAATGATGCGGTATTTTTATTGGCGGCCCGGGTTGCGGCGCCGGCTTCCGGCTGCTTTGGTGCTCTAGCCCAAATGCATAATTCAGCAAGCTTGTGGATAATTCTACACCGAACCGGAGCGACGCGGATTCGCTGGCCCGGTACGCGCTATTTCGATCAGATGATAAACGCCGGCACGATGCCCAGGCGCCGGTATTTCCTCAGTGTCGAAGCGGGCAGCGACGCGATGTTCCTGACCGTGCGCCGGCAATTCGCCGCACCACAGTTGCAGCGCAATTTCCACACATCATCGGCACCCAGCAAAGTCGAGTAGTCGTGGGTCACTTCGTCGCCCGGTGCAATCGCCGTGATTGCCTTGAGCAGAAGACGGCGCCCCTTTTTGACGATGCCGGAATTCGGGTTGCAGGAATGGTTCGCGTACTGGCCCAGTTTGCCGTTAGGGTCGAGATAGTTGTCTGCGTCGTAACGAAAACAGTTCTCGCCCAGCCGCTCGTCGATGTCCCAGTAGCCCCAGACCACTTCGGCGCTGACGACCTTGCCCGATATTTCGCAGATGGTCGCACCTTTCCTGATCGCTTTCAGCGCGACGATGCCGCGCCCGTTGCGCACGGCCCTGACCGCCAGCTTGCCGCCGGGCGGCAGATCGTCGATTCTCGCTTTGTACATTGAAACGGTTTCCTGATTGAGCGCGGGACGGTGGATTTTCCATCTGATGCTATCACGCCGCACGCGCGCGACTCCACGCTGCCGTGGAACTACACCCGGCGTGGCTAAACTGCTAAGCTTTCGGCAGCATCTCTACATCTAAAACAAAAAATCCATGCCAACTTCCAAAAGCAGCATACGCGTCGGCACCGGCGCCGGCTTCTCCGACGACCGCATCGAGCCGGCCGCCGATCTCGCCGAGCGCGGCAAGCTCGACTATCTCGTCTTCGAGTGTCTCGCCGAACGCACCATCGCCCGTGAGAACCTCGCGCGCCTGAAAGATCCCGAGCGCGGTTACACGCCTTATCTCGTCGAGCGCTTCCAGGCCGTGCTGCCCGCCTGCGTGAAAAACGGCGTGCGCATAGTCACCAACATGGGTGCCGCCAATCCGCAGGGCGCGGCGCGCGCAGTGCGGCGCGAAGCGAAAGCGATGGGGTTCGCGGATCTGCCGGTCGCAGTCGTGACAGGTGACGACGTGGCCGACATCGTGCGCAAGAATCCGCAACTGCCGCTGATGGAAAACGGCGAACCGGTCGAATCGCTGATTCCGCGCATGGCGTCGGCCAATGTGTATCTCGGCGCCGACGTCATCCGCGACGGTCTCGCCACCGGCGCGCCCGTCGTCATGACGGGGCGCGTCGCTGATCCGTCGCTGTTCGTGGGGACGATGCTGCACGGACTGGGCTGGAGCTACGACGATTATCCGAAGCTCGCGGTCGGCACGCTCGCCGGCCATTTGATGGAATGCGCGGCGCAAGTCACCGGCGGCTGCTTCATCGACCCCGGCAAAAAAGACTGCGACGATCCCGTCACGCCCGGCTTTCCATACGCCGACATCAAAGCGGACGGCAGCCTCATGCTGGGCAAGCTCGAAGATTCCGGCGGACGGCTCGACGTGATGACGTGCACCGAGCAGATACTCTACGAGATGCACGACCCGTCGAGCTATATCACGCCCGACTGCATACTCGACATCACGGACGTCGAGTTCGCGCAGGACAGCAAGCACCGCGTGCGGGCGACTGGCGCGAAAGCGCGGCCGCGCACGCCGACTTATAAAGTGGTGGTCGGTTATCACGACGGTTACATCGGCGAAGGCGAAGTCGCATACGCCGGCCCCAATGCAGTGGCGCGCGCGAAACTCGCCGAAAGAATCGTGCGCGAGCGGCTCGCCAAACGCGGCTTCACTTACCCCGAGATCCGCGTCGATTACATCGGCATGTCGAGCCTGCACGGCATGGGCGAAGGACGGGCTGAACCCTATGAAGTACGCCTGCGCATCGCGGCGCGCAGTCCCGATCGCAAGGCCGCCCTCGCCGTCGGCTTCGAAGTGCGCACGCTGCACGTCAACGGCCCCTCGGGCGGCGGCGGCGGCTCGAACGCGATCCGCGAAGTGCTCGCAGTCAAATCGATTTTGATTCCGCGCGCCATGGTAAAGACCGCGGTCATCGTGGAGGGCACGCTATGAGCGTAAAAGTCTACGACCTCGGCCACGCGCGCGCGGGCGACAAGGGCAACACTTCGAACGTGTCGGTCACCGCCTACGACGACCGCGCGTGGAACATCCTGCGCGAGCAATTGACCGCGGAACGCGTGATGCATGCCTATGCTGAAATCGCCAAGGGTCCGGTCACGCGCTACGAGCTGCCCAAACTGAAAGCGCTGAACTTCGTCATCGAGAACGCGTTGGGCGGCGGCGTCACCGTGTCGCTCGCGCAGGACATGCACGGCAAGAGCCTGTCGTTCGTGATGCTCGGCATCGAGTTGCACGGGTAATGCCAATGTTTACTGTCTTGGCCACAGAATATGATTCCCTCCCCCTTGACGTGGGAGGGCCAGGGTGGGGGTGAGAATGGTGATAACTCGCGACGTTTTCACCCCCATCCCAACCTTCCTGCGTCGAGGGGGAAGGAGCTCCTTTGGAATTCTTGACGCGGCAGAATCAAGACTCACGCTGGTCGCCACAGGATTGCTGGCGTTATCCATTGCGCCGGCAATCGCCGAAACCTATCCGGACCGGCCGTTGCGCCTCATCGTCCCCTACGCGCCCGGCGGCGGCACCGACCTCACCTCGCGCCTGATTGCGCGCCAGTTGACCGCGACCCTCAACCAGCAGGTGATCGTGGACAACCGCGCCGGCGGCGCCGCCAACATCGGCTGCGAAATCGCCGCGCGGTCCGCGCCCGACGGCTACACGCTGCTGATGGCCGGCATCAGCTTCTCCATCAACGTGAGCATGTTCGCGAAACTAAATTACCATCCAGTGAAAGATTTCGACCCGGTTTCGCTGGTCGCCACAGTGCCGCTCATCGTCGTCGTCCATCCGTCAGTGCCGGCGACGTCCATACGCGAGCTCATCACGCTCGCCAAGGCAAAGCCCGGGACTCTCAACTACGGGTCCGGCGGCACCGGCACCGCCAATCACATCGCCGGCGAACTCTTCAAATTCATGACCGGCACCGAGATCGTACACGTTCCGTACAAAGGCGGCGGGCCGGCACTGGCAGACATCGTCGGCGGTCAGATTCAACTGCTGTTCAATACCATGACCTCGACCGTCGGTTTCATGAGTTCCGGCAAGCTGCGCGCGCTCGCGGTCACCGGCAAGCAGCGCTCGCCCGGCGTGCCCAACCTGCCGACGGTCGCCGAGGCCGGCGTGCCGGGCTATGACGTCGGCGCGTGGTTCGGCATCGTCGTGCCCAAAGGCACGCCGCGCGCGCTCGTCAACAAGCTCAACTCGGAGATCGTGCGCGTCACGCGTCTGCCGGAAGCCCGCGAGCAATTCGCCGCGCAGGGCGCGGAAGCCATCGGCAGCACGCCTGAGGAATTCGCGCAGCACCTGCGCATCGAAAT
>JAIOOZ010000446.1 GCA_021414185.1 Betaproteobacteria bacterium | reverse complement strand
TTGATGTTGCCGTGGCCCATGGTGTAGCCGTCGGGGGTCGCCCGCACAATCAACTCAGTGCCGAGCAACCCGCTGGCGCCGGGACGGTTGTCGACGACGACCTGCTGCCCGGTCTGTTTGCTCAATTCAGCCATGACGACGCGCGAGGCCACGTCCGGCCCGCCACCGGCAGCGCTGGGCAGCACATAGCGGAATGGCCGCTCCGGATAAGCTGCGACCGCAACCGAGGCAGCAAACAGCAGCCCTGCTGCACATGCCATGCGAATAGAACCGACCATGTTTACCCCTCCGAAAAGAGACGCGCCGGGCTTTACCTTAAAAATTTCCTAAAACCCGCACTTTCGTCGTTCCCGCGCAGGCGGGAACCCAGGAGATTCAACTGCTCTGGATACCCGCCTGCGCGGGTATGACGATTAATGGGGGGTTCCCTGGAAATGATATCTTGGCATACTACGGGAATCATTTCAGAGGAAAACAGCGCCATGCCCGCCAACGAAGAATTGCTCGCCGCATCTGCCGTCGAATTACGCCGCCGCATCGGCTCCCGTGAAATCTCGCCAGTCGAACTGCTGGAAGCGTGCATAGAGCGCATCGCGCGCATCAATCCGGCGGTCAATGCGGTCACCGCGACCTGCTATGACCGCGCACGCAAGGAAGCCAAGGCCGCCGAAAAAGCGGTGCTGAACGGTGAGACTCTGGGTCTCCTGCACGGCCTGCCGACCGGCATCAAGGACCTCGAAGAAACCGGCGGCCTGCTGACGACCTTCGGCTCGCAGTTATACCGCGACTTCGTGCCCAAACAGGACAGCGCCATGGTGGCGCGCGTGCGCAAGGCCGGTGCGGTCATTGTCGCCAAAACCAACGTGCCGGAATTCGGCGCCGGCGCCAACAGCCGCAACGTCGTGTGGGGCGCCACCGGCAATCCGTTCAATCCGATGCTTAACGCCGGCGGCTCGTCCGGCGGCTCGGCCGTAACACTCGCATGCGACATGTTGCCGGTATGCACCGGCTCCGATACCGGCGGCTCGCTGCGTATTCCCGGCGCAATCAACGGCGTCGTCGGCTTTCGTCCGTCGCCCGGCCTCGTGCCGGTCGAGCGGCGCGGACTCGGCTGGACGCCAATCTCGGTTGTGGGCCCGATGGGCCGCACCGTGGCGGATGCGTGCCAGTTGTTCGCCGCGCAGGTGGCGATGGAAGACTGCGATCCTTTGTCCTACCCGGTCGATGCGCTTTCATTTGCGGTACCTGAACTGCGCGACCTCGCGTCTTTGCGCGTGGCTTACACGGAAGATTTCGGCATCTGCCCGGTCGACAAGACGATACGCAAAGTCTTTCGCGACAAAGTCGAGGCCATGCGCCATTTGTTCAAATCGTGCGACGAAGTCGAACTGGATTTCAAGGAGTCCGACCGCTGCTTCGACGTCATCCGCGCCGCGAACTACGTGGCCAAGTATCGCGACGCTTACGAGAAAGACCCCAACACCCTCGGCCCCAATGTGCGCGCCAACTATGAAATAGGCGCGAAAATGTCGCTGGCCGACATGGCGTGGGCGCATCTGGAGCAGACGCGCATCTTCCGCCGCTTCCAGTTGACGTTCCGCGATTACGACCTGGTGCTGGCGCCGACAACGCCGGTTTCACCCTTCCCGTGGTCGCAATTGTATCTCGCCGAAATGGACGGCAAGCCGCTGAACAATTACTACCACTGGCTCGCCCTCACCTACGTCGTCACTCTTGCCACCAACCCGGCAATCGCGCTGCCCTGCGGCACCGACCACAAGGGCATGCCGTTCGGCCTGCAGGTCATAGGACGGTTTCGCGGCGACCGCGAGTTGCTGGGTGCCGCACACGCGATGGAGCAGGCGTTCAACGCAGTGCCCGCGCTCAAGCGTCCGCTGCCTGACCTCGGTAAACTGACAAAACCGACACCCGAACTGAAATCGATCGTCACGCACCCGCCGGTGCTGTGATGCCACGCTTATGACAACCACGGTGCACCTCCAATGAGTTCCGATACTCCTGAATCCAGCCGCAAGGCGCAGATCGACGCCATACTGCTCAAGCTCCCGGGCGTCAGTGCAGGCAAGATCAACAAGCTGGACGCCTACTTCGTGAGCGACAAGATGTTCGCCTGCATCAGCGGCGACGGCGTCGGACTGCGTCTGCCCGTCGCCACGGCGACCGAACTGCAGTTTTCGCGGGACAATATCGTGCCGTTTCAGCCCGGCGGCATGGCGAGCACGCGGGAATGGATACAGATCAACCGCGCCGAGGCGGCCGATTACGAGAAAGATCTCGATCTGTTTCAGACCTCGCTCGCATTCGTGAAAGCCGGGCGCAGCCGCTAGGGACGAAACGCGCAGGCGCCCTCACGCCACTTTGCGCGGCCGGAAAATCGCGGTATGCAGGATTTCCGTCACGACGCACCCTTCGCGCAGGATGGCGACGTAGAGCCGCACGAATTCGTGTCCTTTGTGCCGCCATTTCTCTTCGGGGATCGCGCGTATCTCGAGCGCATCGCCCGCGTGCGCAGCGGAGTTGAAATTGATCCGGCTGGCGGTATGGATCCAGGCCGGCAGCGTGAAGCGGTTGCGCAAGACGAGATTCGCCTGGCGCAGAATGAATCCGGGGTGCAAAGGCGGCGTCGCCCCCTCGCGATATAGCGGGAGGTCGTCGCGCACGTCGGTGCACCACGCCAGATTGTCGGCAGGCGCAGGCGTCCACGCGAGCGCGGGAAACGGCACGCCGATTTCCACCAGCTCCCACGACACGAGCTCTTTCGCTTTCGGCGGCGCAGGGGCAAGCGCCGAACGCGCATCGATGACGGGTGGCTTCTCGCGCAACTCTGCGGTCATGCGCGCCAGCTCGACGCCGTCTGCGTTGAGGCATCGGAGCGCATAACTTCCATCCGCACTGCGCTCGCCCTGAACGCTGAGCAGGTCGCCATCGTATGCGGGTTTCAGGAAGACGACATCGGCGACACCGCGCGCGAGCCACGCCGCGCCGTGCTTCGCCACCAGCGGCTGCGTCATATGACTGAACACCGTCACGCCCGGCACCAGCGCGCCCTTGAAGCCATAGGCAGCGGCGACGTCATCGCTGTGCATGCGATTCTCGGAACTCGAGTGCGTGTTGTGCGTGCGGACCTCGTACAAAGGCAGCGCTGTCGGCTTCATGAGAAATGGGGAATGGGGAATGGGGAATGGGGAATGGGTTAGCAGCTTCAATCGGTTCTTATTCACTCATCGCCCA
>JAIOOZ010000445.1 GCA_021414185.1 Betaproteobacteria bacterium | reverse complement strand
TCGAGTTTGATCTTCATGGCTTGCATGGCGGGAACGCGTGTGATCATGACCCAGAACCAGATCAGCATCGACCAGATCAGGAGCGCGACGACAGGTTGCAGCATCGGGTGAGTCATGACCATGGGAAACTCCCGGCAAGTTAACGTGAAACAACACTTTCGGAGCGAGGTGTGACAGTCGAGCGCAGCGAGCAAACAGGCACCCTCGCCCTGGCGAGGGCCGGGGAGTGGGGGCGGTCGATTTTGCTTTTCGCGTGTTTCATTTTCTGCGGGTGGCTCTCGTTGCCATGAGCGTTAGGGGTTGATTCAGGGGGCGCGCGGTCAATTCTACGTGCCAGGTGCCGCGGAAATTTCCGCAGGCGCTCCCCGGGCTGTGCGTCGCTACTTCTTCTTCGCCTCTTCGTAGGGCGCTATCTTGTCCACCGCCAGGCGGTAGCCGGCCTTGCCCCAGGGCGTGTCGGCGCGCTGCAGGCTCAGGGTGCCATGAACCCAGATCGCATCCATGCTGCGCATGCCCTTCAGCGGCTTGGTGGAAACGGCATGGATGATCTGGTTGGCGGGCGGCGGGGGACTGTGGATGCAGGCGCCGAAGTAGGGCACCAGCAGGAACTCGCTGACCTTGTCGGCCTTGGCTTCCAGCGGAATGGCGAAACCTGGCAGGCGGACGCGCAGGCCGGCCAGCGAAGGCTCGGTCGGCGCACTGTCCCACAGTGCCTTCATCTTCTCCAGCGCTTCCATGGCCCGCGGGTCTGAATCCTGCAGCTTGCCGGAATTGAGCAGCGCCTTGAGGTCCTGCGTCGGATCCCAGCCCTTGGGTACCAGGGCTTCCCAGCCGATTTCCTTGTACTCCTCGGCGGCCTGAAGCGGCAGCGCAAGGCAGAGAGCAAGCAACAGCAGCAGTTTGCGCATGGATGTCCTTAGAGTCGTGGTGTCAGTCCGTCGGCAAGCGACATGCGCCAGGCACGCCAGCCCGGGATCAGGCTGGCGACCAGTCCGGTGGCAATGACCAGCGCCAGCAGTTCGAGTTCCCCTGCACCGGGCAACCGGGCGCCGAGCGCGACGCCGTAGCGCTCCAGCAACCAGGGCGCGGTCAGGCTGCTGCCGAGGCTGGTCAGCGCCAGACCGAGCAGGGCGCCGAGCGTGGTCACCAGCAGGCCTTCGGCGGTCAGCATCAGGAACAGTTCGCGCGGGCCCGCGCCCAGCGCGCGCAGGATCGCCAGTTCGCGCCGGCGTTCGTTGAGCCCTGCAAGCAGTGTCGCGGTCAGTCCGGCGAGGCCGACCACCACGACCAGTGCCGAAATTGCCAGCAGGGTGCGCTCGACCGTGCCGATCGCCTGCCACAGTTCGTCGAGCGCGACGCCTGGCAGGACGGCGAGCAGCGGTTCGCCGCGGAATTCGTTGATGAAGCGCTGCATGCGGAACACGTCGCTGCGCTGCTTGAGCCCGACCAGCGCGGCGGTGATCTCCTTCGGCCGGAGGTCGAATTTGGCGACCAGTTGCGGCGGGATGTTGAGGCCCGGCACGGGTGTGCCGCCGACCCAGTCCAGGTGCAGCGCGGTGATGGCTTCGAGGCCGACATGCACGGTACGGTCGACCGGCGTACCGGTCGCGGCGAGGATGCCGGTGATGCGGAAGGGTTTGTCGCCGTGCTCGCTCATGCCAGCCTCGTTGAAGCCATGGCTGAGCGTGATTTCCTGGCCCACGGCATAGCCCAGCCGCGCCGCGACCTCGCTGCCGACCACGGCTTCGAAGACGCCGGCAAAGGGGCCGCCGGTCGTGAAGCGCAGGCTTTCGCGCTCGCCAAAATGGAAGTGCCGGAAATAGTCGGGGCTGGTGCCGAGCACCGCGTAGCCGCGATGCGAATCGCCCAGCGACAGCGGCACCGCCCAGTCGACCGCGGGATGGCCGGCGATGGCCTGGTAGCTGTTCCAGCCGATGTTGTTGCTCGCCGCACCCGAGTGGAACACGGCGTAGAGCATCAGTTGCACGGCGCCGGTGCGGGCGCCGACCACCAGGTCGACACCGGATACGGATTGCGCAAAGCTCTGCCGCGCGTCGACGCGGATTCGCTCCACTGAAAGCAGCAGGGTCGTGGCGAGGACGATGGCAATCAGGGTCAGGCCCAGCGTTAGCCGTCGGCTCCAGGCGGAAAGCACCGCCAGTCGCAACAAGGCGATCAACTAGTAACTCCCGACGCGACCCGGTTGATCTCGTCCAGCGCGACAGTCCGGTCGAAGTGCGCGGCCAGGCGCCGGTCATGGCTGACGAAGATCAGCGACGCGCCGACGGACGCCGTTTCGCGCAGCAGCAGGTCGATGAAAATCTGCTGGCGCTCGGCATCGAGCGCCGAGGTCGGCTCGTCGGCAATCAGGATTTCCGGCCGCCCGATCAGCGCGCGTGCCGCGGCGACGCGCTGCTGCTGGCCGACGCTGAGTTCCGCCGCCGGCTTGGCCCAGAGCGTGGGGTCGAGGTCGAGCTGGGCCAGCAGGGCCGTGGCCGCGGTGTGGGGATCTGGCGCCGCGCGCCGCTTGCGGCGGGCCGAGAAGGTGCAGGGCAGCAGCACGTTGTCGAGCGCCGACAGCCAGGGCAGCAGGTTGAACTGCTGGAACAGGAAGCCGGTGTGGTCGGCGCGGAAGCGGTCGCGGGCGTGGCTGCCGAGTTGCGCGAGGTTCTGCCCCAGCAGTTCGATGCGCCCCGCCTGCGGCACGGCGACGCCGCCGAGCAGGCCGAGCAGGGTGCTCTTGCCGCTGCCGCTGGGACCGTGGAGGAAAACCCGTTCGCCGGGCGCAAGCTCGAAGCGCGGAATGTCGAGGCAGGGCGCAGACTGTCGCGGCCAGCGATAGACGAGGTCTGAAATCGTGAGCGCAGTCATGCGCCCGAGCTTACCAGTTCAAAACAGGGTTCTTCGGCGTCAGCCGCGCCGCACCCTGACCGGTCGGGCCGACCCGTCGCGCTTCGAGCCGGTAGAGTCGCTTGAAGCTCTTGAAGAGGGTGGTCTCGACCGACTTCAGTGCCGCCGGCGCAGCGCAGCGGAAGCTGTAGGTCGCGTCGATGTCGCCATGGCCGCCGTCGCCCTGCTTGCCTTCGAAGGCGGGCATCGTGACTTGCGGCGCCTGCGCGGTGCACTGGGCGGCGGGCGTTGGCAGGAACAGCGCCGGGTCCTTGAGCGCTCTCTCGGCTGCGGCGAGGGCGGCCTTTTCCTGATCTGTCTTGGGTGCCCGCTCGAAGCCGGTCGCGGCATCCAGCGGCAGTTCGAGCGTCAGCGTGATGGAACCCTTTTCGATGCTGACATCGAGTTTGCCCTCTCCGTGGACATGCCCCTTGCCGGCATGGACGGGGAGCGCGAGGGCGAGGACGCCGGCAAGCAGGTAGAGGTGGCGCATGGCGTGTCTCCGGGAGTGATGGTTCAGTGGGAATGGTTGCTGCCGAGCACCACCACGGCGATGCCGGCGGCCAGCAGCACGCCGTGCCAGCCTACGGCCTGGGTTTCGCGCTTGAGGCGCGGCATCAGGTCGGCGATGGCGATATACAGGAAGCTGGCGGCGGCGATGGTGATGATCACCGGGATCCAGTCGCGCGCGCTGTCCAGCGCGTAGTAGCCGATCACGCCGCCGGCCACGGCGGTCAGGCTGGAGGCGGCGTTCCAGAACAGCGCCCGGCTGCGCTTCCAGCCGGCGGCGAGCAGGATGGCGAAGTCGCCGGCTTCCTGCGGTACTTCGTGGGCGATGATGGCGAAGGTGGTGCTCCAGCCCAGCACCGGATCGGCG
>JAIOOZ010000444.1 GCA_021414185.1 Betaproteobacteria bacterium | reverse complement strand
GAGCGCAACCGCGTCGCCCAGGTGATCGCCGTGCGCGTGGGTCACCAGCAGCAGGTCGATTTTGCCGAGCGCGTCAAGGTTTTTATATTGCGCCGGCGTCTTCGGATTGCCCATGATCCACGGGTCGATCATGATGACTTTTCCGCTGGCGGTCGTGATACGCATCGCCGCTTGCCCCAGCCACCAGACTTCGATGTTGCCGCTGGTGCCCGCATCGAGCCGCGGCGGTGTTGCACAACCGGCGACCAGCGCCAGCACGCCCAGCATACCCAGAATATTACGCAATGCGTATTGCATGGTTTCCCCCTGTGTGAATACTACGATTTTACGAATTTGAGTCTTTGCGAATTTCCAGTGGCGTAAACGTGCGGTCGTAGGTCTCCTGCACCGTTTTCCTGATCCTCGCCATGTCCTCTTTGGTCAGGTTGTTGCCGGCTTCCAGTTTATCGACCTCAACCAATATTGCCTGCAGCGATTCGCCCTGGTTGCGGTATTGCTCGGTGGCGAACGCGATATTGCCCAACTGATCGCAAGTCACCGCGGCGGCGGCCGGCGCGCAATACAGCAACAACATCAGGTATGGAATCGGTCGCAACGGTCTGCCGTATCTGAAAAAATGCTATGTTAAACCAGTCGCACCGGCTGCGCACCGGGCAAAGTATCAACGCGCCATGGCGCGCATATGGGCGCGGATGACTTCCTCAATGCCGCCATCGGCCTTGAAACCCAGCCGGTCGGCGCGCGCGGTCGTAAAATGCGCCGGCCAGCCGAGGACGATTTTTTCGATCGCCGCGTCGCGCTCGAAACGCACTCTCGCCACGCACTCACGTCCGGCGACTTTTTCCAGCGCACTGAGCGCCTCCGACACGCTCACCGTAATGCCGGGGGCATTCAATGTGCGGTTCCAGCCCCAGGCATCAGCCGGTATTTCCATTGCACGTACCAGCGCATCGACGGCACGCTCCGGCGACAGGATCCACATTTTCGCGTCGGGCAGCAGCGGGCATATCGCCGGCTCGCCGTTGAGCGGTTCGCGCAGGATATTGCTCATGAAACCGGACGCCGCGCGGTTGGGTTTGCCCGGCCGCACGACTATCGTCGGCAGGCGCACAGTACGCCCGTCTACATAGCCTTTGCGCGTGTAATCGGCAACCAGCAGTTCGCCCAGCACTTTTTGCGTGCCGTAAGACGACTGCGGCGTAGCGGCCGTGGCGTCTGTGACTACTTCCGGCAAGGTGCCGCCAAACGCGGCGACGGAACTCGTGAACACCAGGCGCGGCGGCCGCGGTTGCTGCCGGCAGGCTTCGAACACCAGCCGGGAAGCATCGAGATTGACGCGATAGCCGAGATCGAAATCGGCCTCGGCGCCCGCGCTGACCACCGCCGCCAGATGAAATACCGCATCGGTGGGCGGCGCGAACACGCGCTTCAGGAGCGCGCTGTCGCCGATGTCGCCGGACACTTGCCGGACGCGCGGATCAGCAACGCCGCCGGCCGGAAAAGCCTGATCGAGCAGCACCAGTTCGTCGAGACTGGCGGCAGCACCCGGCTCCGCCGCAAGCCCGCCGCGCGCGAGCAGCGCGCGCGCCACCCGCTGCCCGAGAAACCCGCCACCGCCCGTGATTACGACTCTCATCCGGATACCGCCTCCGCTGTTCGCC
>JAIOOZ010000443.1 GCA_021414185.1 Betaproteobacteria bacterium | reverse complement strand
AACGTCGAGCGGCGTGAACTGGTTGATGCGTTTGGCGAGGCGTTTCAATTCCGGCGGCTGCGCCCCGGCGACGAATTCCAGCGCCGGATCGGTCAGCCACCGCGTCTGCGCCGATTCGGTCTGGAAATAGAGGAACGCCCACACCACGCCGCACAGCACGCCCACGATGGATGCCATGACGGCACCAAGTTTCACGAAATTCGATTTCATTTGCCGCCGTGCTCGTGACTGTTTGAAAAGGAACCAGGCCCGTGCGTTCGCCTTTCCCGGATACTGGCCGGGAAAGCTTCCTCCATGCCCCCACCGGCGTCAAGCATCACCTGACGCGCAACCTGCGCGCCGGCATTCCCTGCTAGCATGTGGTTTTCACCACCTTCGCGAGAACTCGATGCCCATCACCGGCAACTGGATATTCACGGCGTCCATGGACGTCGACCCCGACAAGGAAAAGATTTTCAACGAGGTCTACGACACCGAGCACGTCCTGCATTTGCGCAAAGTGCCCGGCGTGGTTGCGGTGACGCGATTCAAACTCGACACCCTGCGCGTCACCATGGGCGGCGAAACCAAAGCCGTCGATTCGACCGGCGTGCCGCGCTATGCGTGCATAGTCGAACTCGAAAGCCCCGATGTATTGACCAGCCCCGCATTTGCGCAGGCAGTCGATGCCGGCCGCTGGCCGGCCGAGGTGCGGCCGTTCACGCGCAACCGGAAGCACACGCTATATCGCGTGATGAAGTAAAACTACGCGGGATCGGCGCCCGGCCTGAAAATCAGAAAATACTGGTTCGGCAGAAAACCCGGCTCTTCGGCAAGCGCATAACCCGCTTTCCGCATTTCGGCCTTTACGGTATCCGGCGCGATGCGCGCGCCTTTCGGCGGGCCGGTGGGCGACTCCATGCGAAAGTCGATGATCGCGATGCGGCCGCCGGGCTTCAATGCGTCGCGCAATTTGCGGAAATACGCTTCGCGGTTATCGATGTGGTGATACACGTCGACCAGAAAAACCAGATCAACCTTGGCCGGCAGGCGTGCGTCACCCGGCGCGCCCTGGACTGCCGTCAGATTGGCGAGCCCCTCCTTCTGCGCGCGTTCGCCCAGATATTTCACCATGTCGGGCTCGATGTCGACGCCGTAGACGCGCCCCTTGGCCAGCATGTGCGCGAACCGCATCGCGAAGTAGCCGGTGCCGGCGCCGATGTCGGCAACCGCCGCATCGGGTGCAAGCTTCAGCGCGGTAATGACCTCATGCGGTTTCTGCCACGCGTCGCGCTTCGGATCGTCGAATACCTTCGCCCATTTTTGCGCGTCGCCGAAACTGTGCTGGTGATCGGCGTGCGTTTGCGCGAATGCGGCTGCGTGCAGTGCGCAGATCAGCATGACGCCGCCGGTGATTTGAAAAAGTGCCTTCATACGACTCATTCAAGCGGCGATCTTGCGCAACACCGTTGGGTGCAGCTCTGCGACTTTGATTAAAGTCTTTGCAGCCGCGTTGGGCTCGCGGCGACCTTGCTCCCAGTCCTGCAGCGTGCGAACCGACACGCCCAGCAGCCCGGCGAATTTCGCCTGCGACAAGCCCGATTTCTCCCGCGCCCGGACGATGGGGTAAGACCCCGTCGTGTAGCGCCGGCCGATACGGCCCGCCTTGATATCCCGGATCCCTTTAAGGATCTCCTGACCGATATCACGGGACCTCTCCCACTTGGCCAGCTGCTTCTCAGTCATCTTTTTCATCTTCAATTTCCTCTTTCAAAGCCCTCAGGAGATGAGCCGGTATGTCTTCGCGGACGTTCTTGCCATAGAGCGTGAGCATCCATATTTGGCCGCGGACGAGACGCACGTAATAGATGACACGCAACCCGCCACGTTTCCCGCGCCCTTCGGCAGCCCAACGAAGCTTGCGCACGCCGCCGGATCCGGGAACCACTTTTCCGAAATCGGGATGCTCATTGCGCCTTGGTGAAAAAAGGAGTCTCGATGAACTCAAACATTGCGGCATACTACGGCAATGCCGTATCTATGTCCAGAGCCTAGTCGACTTACGAACAGACGGATATCGTTCGACATGAGCGGCGGGCCAAAGGGTGCGAAGCAGCCTTTGACCCGCCCGCTCGATGGAGGGGTTAGGCGACGCCTTTGCAGACAGTGTATGGTGACGCCACCCCTACATTGGCGCCAACCCAGCGTATTTGACTTTGCCCGAATCATCCTCAATGAGAACGCGCACATTGCCTCCCCGGGCATTCGCATGCGTGACGATTGACCACTGTGCGGGGCCGAAGAGCCAATATTCACGCCTCCGGGACACCGCGAGAGGCTCCAGCCAAGGCCACTGATTGGCTGCGGCGATGGCCCTTGCTTGTGCGATCGCTTCGTCGGAGGTCATGCGTTGCCTAACATGTATTGATTAAAAGTTTAGCTGCCGATTTAGTTGACACATAGTCTGCCAACACCAGCCGCATTACTTCTCGTTTCAGTCACTGGAAATACATCCCGCCGTTCATCAGGTAGTTCTGCCCGGTGACAAACCCCGCGTCTTCGCTCGCGAGGTACAGCATCAGCGAAACGACTTCCTGCGATTTGCCCATGCGGCGTATCGGCTGGGTGGGGCGCAGGACTTTGGGTTTCAGCGTGGTCTCGCGTTCGCTGTCTATGGTGCCCGGCCCTATGCAGTTGGCGGTGATCTCGTGCTCGGCGAATTCGCGCGCGATGCCGCGGGTGAAACCGACGATGCCGAGCTTGGCCATGCCCTTCACCACGCTGCCGCCAAGCAGCGGATCGATGCCGGAGAAATTAATGATGCGGCCCCAGCGCTGTTTAATCATCATCGGCAGCACGGCGCGGCAGATGTTGCGCGGCCCGCCGAGGTTGACGCGAAAGCTTTTCTCCCAGGCGTCTTCGGACACTTCGAGGAAAGGCGTGCTGTCTACGCGGTAGACCGCGTTGTTGAGCGCGACGTGGACAGTGCCGAGTTCGGCCTGCACTTTGTCGACAAAAGCTTTGACCGACGCGCCATCGGCGACATCGCATTGCTCGGCGACCACCTTCGCGCCCAGCGCGCGGCATTCGGCGGCGACTTCGTTGAGCTCTTTCATCTTGGCGCTGGTGCAGATCGCGATGTTCGCGCGTTCGCGCGCGAAAGCGATGGCAGCGAGCCGGCCCATGTTGCGGCTGGCGCCGGTGATCAATACGGTCTTGCCCTTCAATCCTGTTTCCATGTGCGTCCCGTCAAAAGAATTCGTGGCCGTATTATGTTGCACGCGTGTGCCGGGAACAAGGTTGGTGCGAATT
>JAIOOZ010000062.1 GCA_021414185.1 Betaproteobacteria bacterium | reverse complement strand
AAAACTCGGCGCCGCCGCGCCCAGCACGATGATGTCGACGTCGGCTGTCGCCAGCGCGCGGCTCTGCGCTTCGATGTGATCGGCCGTGCCGGCGATGGAGTCGGCGGCGATCTGCGCGAGCGGCAGCCGCGCGACATGCAGGGTGACGTCTTTCGGCAACGCGCGATAGAACTCGGGCTCGACGGTGGTGTTGGAAGATGGAACCAGCAAACCGATACGGCCCAAATGAAACCTCCGGAAATCAAAGCGCAGGTAGTTGCTGCAGGGGACCCGTGTCCGCACTGAACGCGGGTGTTGGCGATACGAAGCTATTTATAATCTAGCAGGCAAAGAGTGTCAAACCGCGTTCGCCCGCGAACAGCGGCAAACCGCGCCGCTACGCACCGAAATAAAGCCGCGCCGGGTTGTCGACCAGAATACGGCGCCGTGTTTGTGCATCCGGCACCCACTCCCACAGCAGTCGCATCAGCGCGAGATCATCGGGCGCCTCGCCTTTCACCGACGGATGCGGCCAGTTCGTCGCGAACAACAGGCGCTGCGGCCAGCGCTGCACGAGTTCGCGCGCGATCGCGCCGTTGTCTTCGTAATGCGGCGGGCCGCTTTTCGAGCCGTGGTACGGCGCCGACAATTTCACCCAGCAACGGCCGGTATCGAGCAGACGATAGAGCGCGCGCACGCCGGGACTGTTGTTGTCGAAAGGTGCCGTGAAGCGGCCGATATGGTCGATGACGACGTCGCACGCGAGCTTTTCGAGCATCGGAGCGCGGTCGGCAATCTGCTCGCCGGGCAATTGCAGGTTGATGTTCCAGCCGAACTGCGCAATGCGCTGCGCCATCACCGGCATGGTTTCCCACTCCATCGGGCGGCCCGGCAGCATCACGTAGCGCAGACCGCGCATGCCCGCGGCGGTCAGCCGTTCGAGTTCCGCATCCGGCGCCTCGGGACCGACGATGGCGACGCCGCGCGCACTATCGCCCATTTGTTTCATTGCATCGAGCGTGCACGCATTGTCGGTGCGATATGCGGTCGACTGCACCACGACCACGCGGCCGAGCCCCAGGCGTTTACGCAAGGCGAGGTAATCGGCCACGGTCGCCTTGCGCGCCGGCGCGTGCGCGTCCGGCGCCATTGGAAAGCGCGGGTCGTAAATATGCATGTGGCAGTCGCAGGCGTCTGCCAGCTTTGCCGTCTCGGCATGGATATCTTGCATGTTCCTCCGGAAAAGTATCGCGCGGAATATTATTACCGGCGCGCGTCCGTATAATATCCGAAACGAACGCCGCCAAAAAAATCCCCATGTTCGCCCGCCTCCTCATCATGCCGCTCGCAGTGCTTGCAACAACCTCTGCGTACGCGCAAAGCTATCCGGACAAGGCCATGCGCATGATCGTGCCGTTTTCGGCCGGCGCCGGCACCGACCTCCTGAGCCGCGTTATCGCGCGCAAGCTGCAGGAAGCATGGGGCCAGAACATGATCGTGGAAAACCGGCCCGGCGGCGGCACGATCATCGGCGTGGAGGTCGCGGCGAAAGCGCCACCCGACGGCTATACGCTCGTCATGGTGACGCCGTCTTTCATCATCAACGCGACGGGAATCAAAAAGCTGCCTTACGACAGCATCCGGGACTTTGCTCCGGTCACGTTGTTCGCCACATCGCCGCTGCTGCTCGTCGCGCATCCGTCGCTCCCCGTGAAGTCCGTGAAAGAGCTGATTACTCTCGCCAAGGCGCGGCCGGCGCAAATCACCTACGCCTCCGCCGGCAACGGCAGCCCGACGCACCTTGGCATGGAAGTGTTCAAGAGCCTGGGGGCCGTGATGATCCACGTACCTTACAAGGGCGCCGCGCCCGGCGTGATCGATCTCCTCGGCGGCCACGTGCAGGTGATGATGACTACGCTGGCGTTCGTCAAACCGCATGTCGAAACCGGCAAACTGACAGCACTCGGAGTCAGCACGGCAAAACGCCTGGCGTCCCTGCCGCGGGTCCCGGCGATTGCGGAAACACTTCCCGGCTATGAGGTCATCAACTGGTGGGGAATTCTGGCGCCCGCCGGCACACCGGGCGCAATTGTCACGAAACTCAACGGCGCCATGGTGAACATGCTGCGCGATGCCGACGTGCAGGAGACCCTCGCGCGCGAAGGCATAGACCGCGCAGGGTCCACGGCCGCAGAGTTCAGTGCCTACATCCGCTCGGAGATTGCGAAGTGGACGAAAGTCGCGAAGGAAACCGGCGTCCAGCTGGATTAGTCACTCGTTTCGCGGCGGAGTACTAACTCCTCCTTCCCCTTTCGATGGGGATCCCCGGACGGGGACAAGGGGGAGAGCAAGTGAAAGCGGGGAGGGGGCATGCGGGATGGGGATGGGTCAGTTAAGTCTGCGCTACCTGGTCAAGTACCCATCCCCACCTCGGTCCTCCCCTTGAAGGGGAGGAAGCGATTTCCGAAACCAATCTTGGTTGAAGGACTATTTCTTCGCTGCGGGATGGGAGATCTTGTCTACCGCTTCGACCGCGGCATCATAGACTTTGCGCGCGGCGGCTTCTTTGGCTTTAGCCACATCCAGCTTCTTATGCGCAGCTTCGGACTGGCGCTTCAGCTCGTCGGCGCGTTTCTGCGCGGTCTTGTAGTCGTTGTCACTCTGCTGGAACTCCTGCTCGACGCGCTTGGTTTCGTATTTC
>JAIOOZ010000064.1 GCA_021414185.1 Betaproteobacteria bacterium | reverse complement strand
GCCGTCAAGACCCTGCAGGACCCGGTGGTCAAGCAGCGCTTTGCAACCGAAGGCGCCGATGTCATCGGCAGCTCGCCTCAGCAATTCACCAAATTCGTCGCGGATGAAATTGCCAAGTGGACCAAGGTCGTGAAAACCGGGGGCATCAAGGCGGAGTGAGGTTGCCGGCAGCGCTGCTGAGCGCAGCGCAGACCGGATTGCGCGCGCACCGGCGAATTGCTGTGGAAAAGTGCCTGTGGCAAAAAGTGAGCGGGGCGTAAGCTTGTTGCTCCTGGGTTGTCGCAGCGCCTAAGGTTTACCGGCGGACATGCCGATAACCGCATTGCCGGCTCTGCGGCTTTGAGATTGCCGACCGAATTGATGCGAGCAAATGCCATGATGAACTGCCAAACCCTGCTGGGGGCCCTGCTGGCCGGCCTCGTGCTCCTGCCGCCGGGCGCCGCATGCGCGGACGATGCGGTCAAGTCCGATACCCACTACAGCAAGGGCGACCGCTATTCGTACCGGACCGTCGATTTGTTCAGCAAGGTCAATCGCGGCGAGCAGACACTGACCGTCACCAGCGTGCGCGACGACAAGGTCGTTTTCAACAACGGTGAAATTGAAGCCGACCTGCTTGGCAACGACATCAAGGTTTACGACCAGAACTTTTCCGACGTCGCGATGTTTTTGCCGGAATACGTGGTCGGACAAAAAGGCTCGACTCGCTATCGCTATGTGATCGATGGCCGGGAGTACCTGGTGACCGCCGATTTCCAGATTGCCGCGCGGGAAACCATCACCGTGCCGGCGGGCACTTTCGATACCGTGCGCATCGAGGGAAAAGGCTATCGCTCCCAGGGGCGCGGGCTGCACATGCGCGGCACCAACTACGTATTCGAGTACAAATTCTGGGTCGCGCCGGACAAGGTCAGGCGTTTCGTCGCGCAGGAATATGCCGAGCGCTGCACGGTATTGCGTTGCTTCGTGTGGACCGAACGCGCGCGTACCGAGCTGGTTTCCTTCCAGCAGGCCGACTGATACAGGACTAATCTTTCGCGCGTGGCGGATCGGCGCGGCTGAGGCGCGCAAACACCGGCGAGGGCGCGGCGATCTCGGCCAGGTACGGGTGGGTCGTGTTCTTGTACACGCTGGTGATCTGCTTTACGTAATTGCGCGTTTCCGCGTACGGCGGGATGCCGCGGTACCGTTCGACCGCCAGTTCGCCCGCGTTGTAGGCGGCCAGCACCAGCGCGACCTCGCCTTTGAAATAAGCCATCAACCAGCGCAGATAAGCGAGCCCGCCTTTCAGGTTCTGCAGCGGGTTGAACGCGTTCGCCACCCCGAAGCGCTCGGCCGTGGCCGGTATGAGCTGCATCAGTCCCTGTGCGTTTTTGGGCGACACCGCTTTGGCGTCGAACTGCGATTCGACCGCGATCAGCGCCATCACGAGATTGGGGTCGAGCGCATACTGCGGCGCCCATTGCTGGACCATGAGCTCGATGTCTTTTCTGACTGCCGGCACCGCCGCCGCCGCCGTCTGCGCGGCGATGGCGGTCTCTTCGCTAAAGCAGGCGGGGACCATGCTGCCGACCCCGCGGCTGATGTACGGAAGAATTTCCTTGGCGCGTTCGCTGCCGCGCTCCGCCGCCATGTTGATCAGCAGCGCGCCCACGCCTTCGTTGGCCATCATTTCGCGGCCGGAGGCATGAATAAGCCCCAGTTCGAGCAGCGCATCTACATTGCCGCGCGCCGCCGCCTTGCAGTACAGCAGATTGGACCGCGGAATGTCCCGCGTGACTTCGTCGCCGCGCTTGTACTTCTCGGCGAGCGTGAAGAGCGCGGCAACGTCGCCGCGCTTTGCCGCGGCTTCCAGCGTTTCGATAGTCGCAACGGGCTGGGCAACTGCGTCGGCGCAGACCAATGCCAGGCACAGCGCGATCCAGCGCAGAGCCGCAAGCAGGCAAAGATGGGAAGTCGTCGATTTCATTTCCGGATCCGGTGCGCATGATAACCGCGGGACGGGAATCCGAGAAGCCGGATTGTCCCTGCGCCGCGCGGTCGTTGCCTTGACAGGGCGGCGGGCCGCTGACCATAATCGGACAACGTATAGCGTTCAGCGTTTCATCGAGTGAAACGCCGATGCCGAGCAAGCTTCAGGCGTCGCCCCGGTTCACGTGTCTGCATGTATCGACACCAATGGACTTTTCAGCGTCCTGATTTATTGTTCTTCCCTGTGGAGAGTTTTGTGAACGATACTGTGGGCGCCGATGCCGCCTTTGCAGCCGCGCGCAGTCAATTTCCGGGCGCGCGCCGCTGGACTTATCTTGAAACCTCCGCGCGTGGCCTGGTTCCGCAGGCAGCCCGCGGCGCGGTGGATGCCTATCTCGACGCGTGCATCGAGGGCAGCGTAGACAAGAAGGCGTTGCTCGACACGATCGAGCGCGTGCGCGCGAAGTTTGCGCAGCTGGTGCGCGCGAAACCCGACGAAATTGCGATCGTCAAAAACGTTTCCGAAGGCTTCAACGCGTTCGTGGCGTCGATCCGCTGGCAGCCCGGCGACAACGCGGTGTTGTGTGACGACGTCGATCACCCGAACTGCATTTACGCGCTATACAACATGCGCGACCGCAACGGCATTGAAGTGCGCTCGGTTCGTGCGCAGGACCATCGCGAGCCCGTCGACAAAATCATCGCGGCGCTCGATGCCCGCACCAGGCTCGTCATTGCATCCTCGGTGCCGTTCACGACCGGTTTGCGTACTGATCTCAAAACCCTGGGTGCAGCCTGCCGCGAGCGCGGTATCCTGTTTCTCGTCGACGGCGCGCAGTCGGTCGGCGCGCTCGATCTCGATGTGAACGCCGAGAAGCTTGACGGGTTGGCAGTGAGCAGCTCGAAATATCTATGCGGTTTTTATGGATTCGGGTTTCTTTATGTCCGTCACGAGGTGGCAGAGAAGATGCAGCCAGCTTATCTGGCGCGTTATGGAATCGATCTCGGTTATCAGCACGGGCGGGACAAAGGCGGTGCTTCCTACCGCCTGATGCGCGGCGCACGCCGGTTCGACCTCGGCGCCTATAACTTCGCCGCGGCGAGCGCCATCGAGGTATCGCTCGATCTGCTATTGCAGTTGGGGACGGTCGCCATCGAGCGCCATGTACTCGCATTGGCCAACCGGTTTGCGCGGGGAATCGTGGCGCTCGGGCTGCCGCTGCTGGCCGGGCAGGCTGGACCTGATCTATCGCAGGTCGTGCTGGTCGGAGGTGTCGCCTCCAGATATGACGCGGCGTCGCTCCTAAACCTGCATGAGTATCTCGTGGGCAATGGAGTGAAAGTCTCCCAGCGGCACGGCCGCCTGCGTTTTTCTTTCCACCTTTACAACACCGAGGAAGACGTCGACAAAGCTATTTCGCTGTTGCGCGCCTGGGTGCTGGAATTCAAATAGGGGCCGGCATGCATCCAGCGTTTCGCTTGCTGACAGGCATCGCATTTGCATCGCAGGTTGCAACTGCGGCGCAATCCTATCCTGCGCATCCGGTCCGCTTGGTCGTTCCGGCGTCGCCGGGCGGCGGGTCCGACGCCGCTGCGCGCATAATCGGGCAGAAGCTGGGCGAAGGACTGGGTCAAACTTTGGTCATCGACAACCGGCCCGGCGCGGCCGAAATGCTCGGTACCAATATCGTGGCCAAGTCGCTGCCTGACGGCCACACGCTGATTTTGTGCGATATGCCGCACGCGATCAATGGCAGCGTCCACCAGAACGTGCCGTACGATGCAGTCAGGGATTTTTCTCCGATTACGCTGATCGGCACCACGCCTTTGCTGCTGGTCGCGCACCCGGGCGTGCCCGCGCAGTCGGTAAAGGAATTCGTCACGCTGGCAAAGGCCCAGCCAGGGAGAATCAATCTTGCTTCCGGCGGCAATGGAACGGCGACCCATCTGGTCGGCGAATTGTTCAAGCAGCGGTCGGGCACGACCATGACGCACGTGCCGTACAAAGGCACCGGCCCGGCGCTGGGTGAAGTAATCGCGGGCCAGATTCAGTCCATGTTCTCGACATCGCCGGGAGCGGTGCCGCATGTAAAGGCTACCCGCCTGCGCGCGCTGGCGACGACAAGCGCCGCGCGTGCCGCCGCTTTGCCCGATGTGCCGACTCTCGAAGAAAGCGGCTTTCCCGGTTTCGTCGTGACGCATTGGTACGGCATCATGGCGCCCGCC
Organism: Betaproteobacteria bacterium; assembly: GCA_021414185.1. Taxonomy (GTDB): domain Bacteria; phylum Pseudomonadota; class Gammaproteobacteria; order Burkholderiales; family SG8-41; genus PALSA-1004. The sequence goes on along the minus strand of JAIOOZ010000064.1, from coordinate 3,731 downwards.
GGCGTGCCGCAAGGAATTATTGCGCGGCTGCATGTCGAGACGGTCAGAGCCGTGGGTCTGCCCGAAGTGCGCGAGCGTCTGATGAACGTGGCGCTTGATCCGACCACGAATACGCCCGCGCAGTTCAAAGCGTTTCTGGAGGCCGAAATCAAACGCTGGGCGAAAGTCGTCAAGGATGCCGGCATTTCTCCCGAATAAGTCCGCGCAACGGAACCGAGGTTCAGCAATGTTCGAAACAGCCATGCAGTCGGGACGGGTTCCTGTCTATTGCCGTCGGGCGCGCTGCGCGCTGGCGGTAGCACTCTCACTATGCCTGAACTCCTATGCGCAGGATTTTCCCGTAAAGCCGATACGCATCATTGCGGGCAGTGGTGCCGGCGGCGGCGTCGACACCATTTCGCGCATCGTCGGCCAGAAACTCACCGACAAGTGGGGACAGCAGGTGATGGTTGACAATCGCGCCGGCGCCGGCGGCGCGGTGGGCAGCGAAATGGTCGCCAAGGCGCCCGCCGACGGCTATACGCTGCTGGCGATATCGATCAGCTATGCGGTGATTCCGTCTTCGCATCGCAATCTGGGGTACGACCCGGTGCGCGCCCTGACTCCCATCACGGTCCTGGTGATCGCGCCCAACGTGCTGGTCGTGCATCCTTCGCTGCCGGTGCACTCGGTGAAGGAACTGCTCGCTTTCGCCAAGGCGCGGCCCGGCGAGATTTACTACGCATCTTCGGGCAACGGCAGCCCGGCGCATCTCGCGGTCGAACTGATGAAGCTGATGACGAAGGTCGATTTCGTGCACGTTCCGTACAAGGGGACCGCACCGGGAATCACCGACTTGCTTGCCGGCAGGCTCTCGCTCACCTTCGCCAGCGAAATCTCCGTCATACCCTACGTGAAGACTGGCCGGTTGCGAGCGCTGGCCGTCGGGGGCAGCAAGCGGTCGGCTACCCAGCCCGATCTGCCGACGGTGGCGCAGAGCGGGGTGCCGGGTTTCGACGTCGACGTCTGGTATGCCGCGTTCGCGCCGGCGGCGACGCCGCGGCCCACCATAATGCAACTCAATGAAGAGATCGGCCGCATCCTGCGCCTGCCGGAAATGAAGGAGCGCTTGGTCGGACTCGGGCTCGAGCTCGTGGGCAACACGCCTGACCAGGCCACAGCCTATATCAATGCGGAAATCGCAAAATGGGCCAAGGTCGTCAAGTCTGCCGACATTCGAGCAGATTGACCTGGGTTCGCGGTGATAAAATCGGGCGTTGCTTTGATCGCGAACGCGGCACAAAAAATAATCGTCGTTATCTCAATAGCATTACCTTAAGGGAAACCCCATGAAATCCTTGCTCCTTTCTGCTGCCGTCATGACGTTCCTGTTAACCGCGTGTGGCAAAGAACCGCCTGCGCCCGCAAAACCGGCGGCAGCAGTTCCCGCGCCGGCAGCCGCCCCTGCACCGGCTGCCGCGCCGGCTCCTGCCGGCGAAATGAGCAAGGAATCGATGTAACCCGCGTCAGCGCCGCCGTCGGCGCGCAGGTCGAATGCGGCGATGTCAAAGCGCTAACCGCGGCCACTTTTGCCGCGGTGCATGCCGCGTTTCTGGACAACGTCGTATTGCTGATACGCGGCCAGCAACTCACGGTTGCCGACCTGCTCGCGTTCGGCCGCCGTTTCGGCGAACTCACGCCGGGGGCCCCGGTGCATATCGGGCAGAAACCGCGCGATGAGCAGTACCCGGAACTCGCGATCATTTCCAACGTGATCGAAAACGGCGTGGCCATCGGCGGCCTCGGCGACGGCGAAGCGGTGTGGCACACCGACAGCTGCTTTAACGATGTGCCGCCGAGCTGCAGCATTCTTTATGCGGTGGAAATTCCGCCGACCGGCGGCGCTACCGGCTTCGCCAATATGTATACGGCGCTCGATACGCTGCCCGCAGCGTTGCGCAGCCGGATCGCACACAAGACCATCAAGCACGACAAGCGCTACACATCGGGCGGCCAACTGCGGCCGGGTTTTCTGGCCGAGCAGGACATTCGCGAAAGTCCCGGCCCCAGCCATCCGATTATTCGCAAGCACCCGGAAACCGGGCGCAGCGCGCTGTATCTCGGCCGCCGGCCGCATGCTTATATCAACGGCTTGCCGCTGGCAGAATCCGCAGAACTGCTCGATGCGCTGTGGGCGCACGCTACGCGGCCGGAATTCACCTGGCACCATCAATGGAAGCTGGGCGACATCCTGATCTGGGACAACCGCTGCGCGATGCATCGCCGCGACGCGCTCGACCCCGCGACGCGGCGCATCATGCATCGCACGCAATGCAAAGGGACGCCGATACTCGAAGGTGTTTGAAACGATAAAAACAGTTTTCCGGGAGGAGTCATGGAGATAAAGTTTTCGCGCGGGCTGGCGGCAATTGCCGCGCTGGTTCTGCTGGCGCTGTGCGCGGGGCCTGCGTGCGGCCAGGAATATCCCAACCGCATCATTAAAATCATCACCGCGGCGGCGGGCGGCGGCAGCGATTTCATTGCGCGCATTCTCGCGCAGGGCATCGCGGGCCCGCTGGGCCAGCAGATCGTCATCGACAACAAGGGCACCGGCGTGCTCGCCGGCGAGGCCGCGGTGAAGGCGCCGCCCGACGGTTATACGCTCACCGTACAGGGCGGGGCGTTCTGGATCGGGCCGTTGTTGCGCAAAACGGTTTACGACCCGGTGAAGGATTTTCTGCCGATCTCGCTCATCGTGCGCGAAGTCAACATCCTTGCCGTGCATCCCGCGGTGCCGGCGCAGTCGGTGCAGGAACTCATCGCCTACGCCAAGGCCAATCCGGGCAAGCTTAATTATTCTTCGCCAGGCGTCGGCTCCACGACGCAACTTGCCTCCGAGTTGCTGAAAGCGATGGCCGGCGTGAACATCGTGCACGTGCCTTATCAGGGCAATCAACCCGCGATCTCCGCCATGATGGGCGGCGAAGTGCAGATGGCGATTTTCGATGCCGGGCTGATTGCGCCGCAGGTCAAAGCGGGCAGATTGCGCGCGCTGGCGGTTACAAGTCTGGAACCGACCGCGCTGGCGCCGGGCCTGCCGACGATGGCGGCTTCAGGCCTGCCGGGTTACGAATCGATCGGCATGACGGGCATTTTTGCGGTGGGCGACAAGACACCCAGGCCCATCATCGCGCGGCTCAACCAGGAGATCCTGAAATTTCTCGCCAAGCCCGAAATCAAGGATCAGTTTCTGAAAAGCGGGGTCGAGATGGTGGGCAGCACGCCGGAGCAGTTCGCCGAGGCCATCAGGGCCGACGTCGCCAAGATGGGGAAACTCATCAAGGACATCGGCCTGCGCGTCGAATAACTGCCGCCACCGAGGAGAAATTCACCATGAACGATCTGACCGCCACTCCCAAAACCGGCGCCGCCGGTTTCCCGCTTGCATCGGCGAGCCCCGCTGCGCTGGGTTTTCACGAGCCCGCGCTCGCGCGTCTGCGCGCGGTGATCCAATCGCACGTTGACGAGGGCCGCTATCCGGGCGCGCAGATTGCGCTGGCGCGGCACGGTCAGCTCGCGCTTTATGAATCGTTCGGCAGCGCGTCAACGAGTCCGAAGGCGGCGGCCACCGCCGACACGCTGTGGCTGCTGTTCTCGAATACCAAGGTGATTACTGCTGCCGCCATCTGGGCGCTGGTCGAAGACGGCGCGCTGCGCTTCGCCGACCGCATCGCCGACCATATTCCGGAGTT
>JAIOOZ010000442.1 GCA_021414185.1 Betaproteobacteria bacterium | reverse complement strand
CCAACAATCCGCCGGCGCTGATATTCGGCGGCGGCTACGATCCGGCCGAAGACACGGTGCCTGCGGGTACCCGCAACATGGGCCGCGCAGTGTTCATCGTCAACGGCGATACCGGGGCCACCAACAACGCGGTTCTCCGGTCGTTCGGTGCGGGCCAGGGCAACATCGCGGCTGATTTCCGCACCGCCAACATGCTCAGCACTTATTCAGTGCCGTCGGACGTCACTGCGATCAACACCGACTTCGACGCGCAGAACTACGTCGACCGCCTCTATGTCGGCGACATGGGCGGCAACGTCTGGCGCTTTGACGTGGACGATGCGAATCCTGCCAACTGGAAAGGCGAATTGCTGGCAAGCTTGTCTAACGCCGCGGGCGAAAAGCGCAAGTTCTTCTTTCCGCCGGCAGTGGCGCCGCAGGACCATCCGTTCAACTTCCATGCGGTGTATATCGGCTCGGGCGACAAGGAGCATCCGCTGCTCACGGGCAGTACCGTGCCGCCCACAACCGATGACCGGATGTTCATGCTGATGGACGACCCCACGCTGAATTCAGGCGGCGGCACGCCTGACACCGGCGGCCCCTCGGCACTGGCGACGCCTATCGTGCTGGGGACGCTCGTGGATATCGCGGACATCTCGACGACCGGCGCTGACGCCACTTCGTTGATCAGTAGTGCGAACAGCCTGAAAGGGCGCCAGGGCTGGTCGCGCCGGCTGCAAAACGGCGAGAAGGTCATCAACGCTACAACCGTGTTCCGGCTGCAGTCGCAAGTCAGCCGGCTGCGGTTCGGCACTTACGCGCCGCTGGTGCAATTGAATGCCTGCACACCGCCGGGCGAAGGGCGATTGAATGAAATCGACTCGTTGACTGGGAATTTGCTTCCCATCAACGGCGCCGCTGCGGGACCGCAACGCTGGTATACGGGCTTCCTGTCGCGCGGCTATATGTCGAGCACCCAGCTCCTGATATTGCCGAGCGGCGGCGTGGGCAGTACCAAGATCATTTACCAGTTCAACTGTGCGGACGCGAATTGCCAGGGCACGCAGATCGGGCAGCTTGGTGCACCGACCAAGATCTACTGGTACCTGGAGCCCGAGCAGTAACGGGCAGCAGCAAGCGCTTTAAAATCCCCGCCCTTCCGGCGGGGATTTTTTTGTACGGGTGGTACTGGAATTGGGCCGAGCTTCGAGTCCGGCGACTAGAACCGGCTCAGGAAGCTTCGGCGGCCAGGTTCTTGGGAAGCGGAAAGGTCACGCGCTCGGTAATCCCCGCCAGCTCGGATACGTCCGTCGCGCCCAGTTCCCTCAGGCGCGCGACCACTTCCTGCACCAGCACTTCAGGCGCCGATGCACCGGCGGTAACACCGACACGCGCCTTGCCAGCGACCCATTCGGATTTCAGTTCGCGCGCATTGTCTACCATGTACGCGCCGACGTTCTGATTGGCCGCGACTTCGCGCAACCGGTTGGAGTTCGAGCTGTTGGGCGAACCGACAACGATCACGACGTCGCATTGCTGGGCGAGCACCTTGATCGCGTCCTGGCGGTTCTGCGTCGCGTAGCAGATATCGTCTTTTCTCGGACCAACGATTTTCGGAAAGCGCTTTTTGAGGGCGCTGACAATCTGGCTCGCGTCGTCGACCGACAGCGTGGTCTGAGTGACAAACGCCAGATTGCTTTCATCCGTGACCATGAGGCGCGCGACATCGTCCAGCGTCTCGACCAGGTACATGCCGCCCCGCGACTGGCCCATCGTACCTTCGACTTCCGGGTGTCCGTGGTGCCCGATCATGACGATCTCGCGGCCGTGTTCGCGCATCTTCGCGACTTCGACGTGCACCTTGGTCACCAGCGGACAGGTTGCGTCGAACACCTTGAGCTGCCTGCCATCGGCCTCGCGGCGCACGTCCTGCGATACTCCGTGCGCGCTGAAAATCACGGTACTGCCGGCGGGCACTTCGGACAGGTTTTCGACGAACACCGCGCCCTTCGCGCGCAAGTCGTTGACCACGAATTTGTTGTGCACAACTTCATGGCGCACGTAAATCGGCGCGCCGTGGATCTGCAGCGCGCGCTCGACGATTTCGATGGCGCGGTCGACGCCGGCGCAAAAACCGCGGGGTTTGGCAAGCAGGACTTGCATGTCGGTATAGGCCCTGAACGAAGGGAACGGATTATAACCCTGCGCGCGCGAATGCGCGAAACGCAGGCCGCCCTACGGCTTTTGCTGCGTGCCGCCGCGAAAACTATCGAGTATCAGAACGCCCGCACCGCAGGTAATCGCCGAATCCGCGACATTGAAAGCCGGGAAATGATGGCCTGCCGCATGAAAATCCAGGAAATCGATCACCGCGCCTATCCATATGCGGTCGATTACGTTGCCGATTGCGCCGCCCAGAATCAGCGCCAACGCAAAACAAAACAGTGTCTGGCGCGGATACTTGCGCAGCAAATACACCACCCACGCAATCGCGACGACGGCGATCGCAATAAAGAACCCCCGCTGCCAACCCGCCGCACTGGACAGAAAGCTGAATGCCGCCCCCTTGTTGTGCACCAGTACCAGGTTGAAAAACGGGGTGATTTCAACGCCACTGCCGTATGCAAACGCGCGGGTAATTGCGAATTTCGTCAACTGGTCCAGCACGACGACCACCCCTGCGATTCCCAGCCAGCGGATCATGCGTAAACGCGCGGCTCTCCGCTACCGTAGAGATTGGCGACGCAACGGCCGCAGATGTCGGCATGCGCCGGATCGGCGCCGACGTCGCTGCGGTAATGCCAGCAGCGCTCGCACTTGCGCTGCGCGGTCGGGCCGACCTTGATGCCGACACCTGCAAGCGACGAAGGCAAGGCTGCATTCTGATCCTCGCCGTCATGCAGAGTCGCACGCGACGTAATAAACGCAAAGCGCAGATCGTCGGCAAACGACTGCAGAAAAGCGTGGTTCTCGCCACTCGCATAAAGATCGACCTCACCGGCCAGCGATGAACCGATCTTGCCGCCGGCGCGCAGTTCTTCCAGCAACTTCAGCACGTCGCCACGCAGTCCGCGCAGCTTCTGCCAGCGTGCTCTCAATTTATCGGCATCGTCCGGCATCGGATGCTGATACCACGTCTGCTCGAAAACACTGCTCTCGCTGCCGTTCAGGGTTTCCCATACCTCATGCGCCGTAAATGAAAGCACCGGCGCCATCAGGCGCACCAGCGCCTGCGTCATATGATAAAGCGCGTTCTGCGCCGAACGCCGGGCGCGCGAGTCGGTACCCGCGGTGTACAGGCGGTCTTTCAGTATATCGAGATAGAACCCGCCGAGGTCTTCCGAGCAGAACGCCTGCAGCTTTTGCGCGACATCGTGGAATTCGTACTTGCCGTAATGTCCCAAGGACTGCGGCGATTTCGCTCCCAACTCCGACGGCGCCAGCGCCGCCTGCAAGTCGGCAGTCATCACCCAGGCATAGCGGTCTATTTCCAGCCACTCCGCAATCGGTAAGGAGTGCTGCGCCGGGTCGAAATCGGCGATGTTCGATAGCAAAAAGCGCAAAGTATTGCGAATGCGGCGGTACGATTCGACCACGCGCTTGAGAATCTCGTCCGAAATCGACAACTCCCCCGCGTAGTCGGTCTGCGCAACCCACAAGCGCAGGATATCGGCGCCCAATGTATCGAGCACTTTCTGCGGCGCGATCACGTTGCCGGTCGACTTCGACATCTTGCGGCCCTGTCCATCGACGACGAAACCATGCGTGAGCAGTCCCTTGTAAGGCGCAACGCCGTTCAGCATGCACGACACCAGCAGCGACGAATGGAACCAGCCGCGGTGCTGGTCGGAGCCTTCCAGATAAAGGTCTGCGGGGAACTGCAATTGTTCCGCGTGCGAACCGCGCATCACGGTTTCATGCGTCGAACCGGAATCGAACCAGACGTCGAGCGTATCTTTGATTTTTTCGTACATATCGGCATCGGCGCCGAGCAGTTCATGCACATCGATCTGCTGCCACGCTTCGATGCCGCCCTGCTCCACTTTCTTCGCAACGGCCTCGATCAATTCGAGAGTGCGTGGATGCAGTTCGCGCGTTTCCTTGCGGATGAAAAGCGGCATCGGCACGCCCCATTGGCGCTGGCGCGACAGCGTCCAGTCGGGACGGTTCGCTATCATGCCGTGCAGACGTGCCTGCCCCCATGCCGGGTAAAACGTCGTCGCCTCAACGGCGCGCAATGCTGTTTTACGTAAAGACTCGGCCGGTTTCGCGTCGCGATAGCCGGGCACATCCTCCATGCCCGCGAACCACTGCGTGGTCGCACGATAGATGATCGGCGATTTGTGCCGCCAGCAATGCATATAACTGTGCACGAACGGCACGGTGTGGAACAGCGCACCGTGTTCTTTAATCGTCTCAACGATCTTGGGATTCGCTTTCCAGATGTTGAGCCCGCCAAATAACGGCAACGATTCCGCATAACGGCCTTCACCCTGCACGGGCGTGAGGATTTCATCGTCTTTCATTCCGTAGGCGCGGCAGGAGTTGAAATCTTCGATGCCGTACGCAGGCGCGCTGTGTACGATACCGGTGCCCTGTTCAAGGGTTACATAGTCGCCGAGATAAACCGGCGACAATCGATCGTAGAACGGATGCCGGAACCCGATTTTTTCCAGATGTTTACCGGTGCAGGTGGCAACGACTTCGCCCGTCAAACCATAGCGCTCGAGGCAAGCCGCGCGCAAATCAGTCGCCAGTATCAATAAACCGCGCTCGGTACTGACCAGGTCGTAGTTGAATTCGGGATGCACGTTGAGCGCCTGGTTCGCGGGTATCGTCCACGGCGTCGTCGTCCAGATAACTATCCAGCCTGTATCGCTGGGCAACTTGCTCAACCCGAAAGCTTTGGCCACCTTGGCAGGTTCGGCAAAAGAGAACCCGACATCGACTGCGATGTCCTTGCGGTCCATGTACTCGACTTCGGCTTCGGCCAGCGCCGAGCCGCAATCGAAACACCAGTTCACGGGCTTCAGGCCGCGGTAAACATAGCCCTTGGCAATGAGTTTGCCGAGCGCGCGTATTTCATCGGCTTCATTCCGGAAATCCATCGTCTTGTACGGATTGTCCCATTCACCCCTTGCGCTGCACTTCTTCGACCGACAAGGTCTTGCCGAATTCTTTTTCGATCTGCACTTCGATCGGCATGCCGTGGCAATCCCAGCCCGGCACGTAAGGCGCATCGAAGCCCGACAGCGACTTCGATTTGACGATGATGTCTTTCAGTATCTTGTTGACCGCATGCCCGATGTGAATATCGCCGTTGGCGTATGGCGGGCCGTCGTGCAGGATGAATTTCGGCCGTCCGCGGCTCGCCGCGCGGATACGCTCGTAGAGCTTGCGCTCCTGCCACGCCTTCAACATCAGCGGCTCGCGCTTGGCGAGATCGCCGCGCATCGGAAACGGCGAATCGGGCAGGTTCAGTGTTTTCTTGTAATCAGCCATTTTGTGCCCGCGGGTTGCGCGCCAGCTCGGCAAAATAACCGCGCGTATTCTTTACATCGTTCGCGATCGCGCGTTTAAGCGTCTCGACGTCAGCGTATTTTTCCTCGTCACGCAGTTTCTGCAGGAAATTGACCTGCAGGTGCGCGCCGTAGATATCGCGATCGAAATCCAGCAAGTGGACTTCCAGGCACGGCCGCGGAATGCTGGTGACGGTCGGGCGCACGCCCAGGCTCGCGGCGCCCCGCAGCGGTTGCGTACCCAATCCATGCACTTCGACTGCGTATATCCCGGACAAGGCGGGACGGTTGTGCTTCATCAACACGTTGGCCGTCGGAAAACCCAGCTTGCGGCCGAGGCGGTCGCCGCTGACGACCCGGCCGCTGATGCTGTA
>JAIOOZ010000441.1 GCA_021414185.1 Betaproteobacteria bacterium | reverse complement strand
GCGAACGGCGCCTTGATCTGGCCGTCCGGCTGGGGGCTGACGACCTTGATGCTGGGACCGCGCGTAATGCCGCCGCGCGTCATCACTTTGGGCGCGGCAGGCAGTTTGGCTTCGTCGTCGGTGATGAGGTCAACGGCACTTGCGGTAGTGGACAGGGCAAGGCCCGCGCACAGCGCGCCGGCGGCCAGCGCACAACGAAAATCACGAGCAGCGGAATTGGCCATGATAATTCTCCGAAAAGTCGAAATAGCCCGCAGCGTCCATCGACTGGATAGCTGCGGCGAGCAACAGCGTAGCACAACCGCAGGCACGATAATGCCGCAGCCGGCGGCGGTTTGTCATCGGTAATATTCACGCTCCGGATACGGTCCCGGCGGCGGCAGGACTAATCCCGCGCCACGGGGGCGACGCCGGTTACAGCAAGACCAGATTGTCCCGGTGTATCAGTTCCCGCTCGTCGACATAGCCCAGGCGGGCCTCGATTTCGCTGGAGGGCGTTTTCAGAATGCGGCGCGTTTCGGCTGCGTTGTAATTGACCAGCCCGCGCGCGATTTCGGCGCCGTCTGGCGAGCAGCAAGCGACCACTTCGCCGCGTTCGAATTCGCCCGCGACTTCAAACACGCCGATCGGCAGCAGGCTCTTGCGCAGATCGCGCAACGCCCTGACGGCGCCCGCGTCGAGCATCAGCTTGCCGCGCACCTGCAGGTGGTCGGCGAGCCACTGCTTGCGCGCGGCGAGCGTCTGCGTCGCTGCTTTCAACAGCGTGCCGATGCGCTCCCCTTGTGCAAGCCGCACCAGCACCTGCTCCTCGCGGCCGGATGCGATGATGGTATGAGCGCCACTGCGCGCCGCGCGCTTGGCCGCCAGGACCTTGGTGAGCATGCCGCCGAGCCCGATGTCGCTGCCCGCGCCGCCCGCAATTTTTTCCAGTTCGGGGTCGCCGGCGCGCGCTTCGTGCACCAGCGTTGCCGTTGGGTCCTTGCGCGGATCGGCCGAAAAAAGCCCGGCCTGATCGGTGAGGATCACCAGCACATCCGCTTCCACCAGATTGGTCACCAGCGCGCCCAGCGTGTCGTTGTCGCCGACGCGGATTTCATCGGTCGCGACCGTATCGTTTTCATTGATGATGGGAATCACGCCGAGGTCGAGCAGCGTGCGCAGGGTCGAGCGCGCGTTCAGATAGCGTTTGCGGTCCGCCATGTCTTCATGCGTCAGCAGGATTTGTGACGTGATGAGAGCATGCTCGCGAAAACGCGACTCGTAGGCTTCGATCAGGCCCATCTGGCCGACGGCGGCCGCGGCCTGCAGTTCATGCACGGCGCTCGGCCGCACTTTCCAGCCCAGGCGCTGCATGCCCTCGGCGATGGCGCCGCTCGACACCAATATGACTTCGCGGCCGAGCTTGCGCAGTTCGGCGATCTGGGCGACCCAGCGCGCGAGTGCGGCGTGATCGAGTCCCTGCCCCTGGTTGGTGACCAGGCTGCTGCCGACTTTGACGACGAGTCGTTTGGCTTGGGCCAGTTCCGGATTCATATTGGCTTGCGGTATGCGGGGTTCAGGATTCGGGATTCAGTTCGCGTTGCATGGGTGTGTCGCCGTCGTCATCCATTGCAGTGACCGACCCGCGTGTCACGTCCAGATGTTCCATGATGGCGTAGGTCAGTTCTTTGCAGCCCGTGCCGCTCAAGGCCGAAATAATAAAGCTTTTGTCGCGCCAGCCGAAATCGGCCAGGAATTGCTTTACCTTCCCGGCCTGTTCTTCCGGCGCCAGCAGGTCGGTCTTGTTCAGCACCAGCCAGCGCGGTTTGTCGAACAGCGTCTCGTCGTATTTTTTCAGTTCGTTGATGATGGCACGCGCTTCGGCGACCGGATCGGTGCCCTCATCGAACGGCGCGATATCGACGATATGCAGCAGAAGGCGCGTGCGCGCGAGATGACGCAGGAACTGGTGGCCCAGCCCCGCGCCCTCGGCAGCGCCTTCGATCAGGCCGGGAATGTCGGCGATCACGAAGCTGCGGTTGTTGTCGACGCGCACTACTCCCAGATTCGGGTGCAGCGTTGTAAACGGATAGTCGGCGACTTTGGGCCGCGCCGCGGAAACCGCGCGGATGAAAGTCGATTTGCCGGCGTTCGGCATGCCGAGCAGACCAACATCCGCCAGCACCTTGAGTTCGAACTTCAGCTTCTTCGACTCGCCCGGCATGCCCCGCGTGAACTGGCGCGGCGCGCGGTTGGTGCTGGATTTGAAATGGAGATTGCCGATACCGCCGTCGCCGCCCTTGGCGAGCAGCGCTTTTTGCTCGTGCGCTGCGAGATCGCAGATGGGTTCGCCGGTTTCGAAGTCGCTGACCACGGTGCCGACCGGCACGCGCAGCAGCACGTCATCGGCCGACTTTCCATTGCAGTCCGAGCCCATGCCCGCCGCGCCGTTTTTGGCGCGATGGATGCGCGCAAAACGATAGTCGACCAGCGTGTTGATATTACGGTCCGCGACCGCGAATATGCTGCCGCCGCGCCCGCCGTCGCCGCCGTCGGGCCCGCCGCGCGGCACGAATTTCTCGCGCCGGAACGACGCCGAGCCGTCGCCGCCTTTGCCGGCGTGCAGCTCTACGGTGGTTTCGTCGATGAATTTCATTTAATCAATCCCATGTCGTGGGGCGCGGATCTTGAAAAGGCTGCCTGGTTGCCGGCTGTGCGCTGCCGGGGGAAACAAAAAAGCCCTGCACAGCGGCAGGGCTTTGGCATTGCGCGAAGAGCCTTGGTTACGCAGCAGCAGGAACGATGTTGACGGTTCGCTTCCGGGCTGGCCCTTTAACCGCAAATTCCACCGTGCCCTTGATCATCGCAAACAGCGTGTGGTCTTTGCCGATGCCGACGTTGACGCCCGGGTGCACCTGCGTGCCGCGCTGGCGGATGATGATGCTGCCCGCGTTGATGACTTCGCCGCCGTAGGCTTTGACGCCCAGGCGCTTCGAGTTCGAGTCGCGGCCGTTGCGTGAACTGCCGCCTGCCTTCTTATGTGCCATTGTGCTTGCTCCTTAAGGAGGATTCCCCTGATATCGGGGGATTTACAAGGGGGCATTGTCCCCTTGTTCCCAATTTGTTTAGCCTGCGATGCCGAGGATTTCGATCTCGGTATAGTTTTGGCGGTGCCCCTGAGATTTGCGGTAATGCTTGCGGCGGCGCATTTTGAAGATATGCACTTTGTCGCCGCGTCCATGGGACACGATTTTCGCCTTCACGGAGGCGCCGGATACGAGCGGCGTGCCGAGAGATACGTTGTCGCCATCGGCAACCATCAATACCTGGTCGATGACGATTTCGGAGCCGATGTCGGCCGCAAGTTGTTCGATTTTCAGCTTTGCACCAGAGGCAACGCGGTACTGCTTGCCGCCGGTTTGGATGACCGCATACATGATTTGACCCTTTATACCTGCTGGACTGCCGGATACGGAAAGCCGCGCATTATACCTAAGGGCGATTTTTGAGTCAAAACATTGTAAAATGAGGAACTTGCCACTATCGCTGCCGCCGTTTTACGGCGTTTTTCCGCCCGGAGGCAGCAAACGGCGCCATTCTGCACTGTAGCCCGATGTCCGTCCCCTTTATTCAAGACTTTATTGCCGCCGACATGCGCGCGGTAGACGCCGTTATCCGCAACCGCCTGGCGTCCGACGTGGCGCTGGTGCGCGAGGTCGCCGAATATATCGTCGGCAGCGGCGGCAAGCGCCTGCGCCCGGCGCTGGTGATTCTCTCGGCCGGCGCGTTCGGCTATCAGGGCAAACACCACCATCAACTGGCGGCAGTGGTGGAGTTCATCCACACTGCCACCCTGCTGCATGACGACGTGGTCGACGGCTCGGAATTGCGGCGCGGCAATCCGACCGCCAATGCCCTGTTCGGCAATGCCGCCAGCGTGCTGGTCGGCGATTTCGTCTATTCGCGCGCGTTCCAGATGATGGTCGAAGTCGAAAGCATGCGCGTGATGAAGGTGCTGGCCGAGGCGACCAACGTGATTGCCGAGGGCGAAGTGCTGCAGCTGATGAATTGCCACAATACGGATATCGGCGAGCACGACTACCTGCAGGTCATCCGCTTCAAGACCGCCAAGCTGTTCGAGGCGGCGACCCGGTTGGGCGCCATCCTCGGCGGTGCCGGGCCCGCGGTGGAGGCGGCGATGGCCGACTACGGCATGCATCTCGGTACCGCGTTCCAGTTGATCGACGACGTGCTCGATTATTCGGGCGACCACAACGCAACCGGCAAGAACGTCGGCGATGATCTGGCCGAAGGCAAGCCGACCCTGCCGCTGATTTATGCGATCAAGCATGGCAGCGCGGCCGAAGCGGCGCTGATCAGGAAGGCAATCGAGGAGGGCGGCCTGGGCGAGCTCGAGCAGGTCGTTGCGGCGATCCAGCGCAGCGGCGCGCTCGACTATACGCGGCGCCAGGCCGAGGCCGAGGCGCGCGCGGCGCGCGCGGCGCTCGCCGACCTGCCAAATTCAAAATACCGCGAATCTTTGCTACAATTGGCGGACTTTGCCGTTACACGCGACTATTAACGGGGCACGCTTACGTGCCCCTTGTCGTTGGAGCGCAGCAAATCGGGGTGTAGCTCAGCCTGGTAGAGTACTGCGTTCGGGACGCAGGAGTCGGAGGTTCGAATCCTCTCACCCCGACCAATCCGGTCGATCACGGCCATCCAACAGCATACTGCCGGCGCGGTATCCCTGCCACGCCGGCAGCCTGTTCTTGTTCCTCCGCGCACTGCGGTTCTGCAATGAGCGCGGCATTTGTGACGCGTTGCCTCGACGGCGCACGGCGCGTGATGCACACTTACGACCTTTAAAGCGGGCGGAGTCCGGCCTTGGGTAAACTGCTGTTCCTGGTGCTGGCGATTGTGGTCGTGTGGGCGGTGCTCAAAAGCTACCGCAAGTCGCGGCCGCCCGGTGCGCCGCGGAACGCGGCGGCGTCCGAGGACATGGTGCGCTGCACTCATTGCGGCGTGCATCTGCCGCGCAGCGAGAGCCACATGAAAGACGAGAAATTTTTCTGCAGCGACGAGCATCTGCGCCTGCACCGCTAAGTTACGTATATTGTCCATGTCGATCATTTCCGCCGCGCTGCGGCCCGATACGCAGCCTACCGCCGCGAGCGATCCGCGCCTGTCGCGGGACGCGTCGGATTCCTATTGGCGTTCGCTGTATTTCTTCAACGGCTACCGCTTTATAGTGGCGTTGCTGCTGTTGTCTATCACGGCGATTTTCGGCCGCCAGATCACGTTCGGCTCGACGGAATTCGAGTTGTTCGTCTACATCTCCGGCGCCTATGTGATGTTCAGCATGCTCTGTTTCCTGGCGATTGCATCGCGCCGGCACTTTCATCTGCAGCTCGGTGTGCAGGTCGGCGCGGACATAGTTTTCATCGTCGTGCTGATGTTCGCGAGCGGCGGCATCTCAAGCGGACTAGGCCTGCTGCTGCTGTCGGGCCTGGCCGCAGCCGGGCTCATCAGCCGCGGCCGCCTCACGCTGTTTTACGCCGCGCTGGCGAGTATCGCGGTGCTGATCGAACATACGACGCAGGTCCTTTTCTACTATGGGCAGACGACGCAATATGTACAGGCTGGATTGCTCAGCATCGGCTACTTCACCACGGCATGGGTGGCGCACACGCTGGCGAAATACCTGGTCGCCACGGAGCAGCTCGTAGCACAACGTGAAATCGATCTTGCCAGCATGTCGGAAGTCAGCGAGCTGGTGATACAGGACATGCAGGACGGCGTGCTGGTGGTCGACGAGCACGGCTTGATCCGCCAGCACAATGCGCGCGCCGAGGAAATGCTCGGCACTTTACGCGAGCAGCGGCGCGAACAGTATCTGAAGAACTACGCGCCGGCGCTGGCACACCGGCTGGAGGAGTGGCGCAAGAACCCGGTCGCCGGTTTCAACCCGATGAGCACGGTGGTGCAGAACAACAAGATCAGCGCGCGTTTCGTGCCGGTCGGCCGCAGCCGCAATGTAGGCGCAGTGATATTTCTCGAGGACCTGACTCGGGTGCAGGTACAGGCGCGGCAGATGAAGCTCGCCGCGCTGGGCCGGCTCACGGCCAATATCGCCCACGAAATCAGGAACCCGCTGTCCGCGATCAGCCACGCCACCGAACTCCTGCAGGAAGAGCCGGCGTTAAACGAGACGGTCGCGCGGCTGCTGACGATCATTCACGAAAATGCCAAGCGGCTCGACCGCATGGTCAACGATGTGCTGAAGTTAAACCGCGGCGAGCGCGCGCATCGCGAGGTCTTCAAGGTCGGCGACTACCTGAAAACTTTTGCCGAGCAGTTCTGCCAGATCGAAAAAGTCCCGCAGTCATTGATCGTTCTCGAACTCGCGGCCGACCCTGAAGTTTCGTTCGACCACAGTCACCTCAACCAGGTGATGTGGAACCTGTGCCGCAACGCGCTGCGCCATTGCCGGCGCCTGGAGGCCAGCATCCGCATCGCGGTGGACGTCATCGGCAGCGGCGGTGTTGTAAAATTGGACGTGGTGGATGACGGCCCCGGCGTGCCGCCGGCGCTGCGCAACCAGTTGTTCGAGCCGTTCTTTACCACCGTGGGCAGCGGCACGGGGCTGGGTCTCTACATCGCGCGTGAAGTGTGCGAGGCCAACGACGCGAAGCTGGAATTCATCGAAACCCCTGCGGGCGCGCAGTTCACCGTGCTGTGTCAGGGAGTCGCGAGGCGCTAATGAACAAGAGCCGGGTTTTGATCGTTGACGACGAAGCCGATATCCGCGAGCTGCTGAGCCTCACGCTGCAGCGCATGGGGCTGGATACCGATTGCGCGGCGGGCGAGTTCGAGGCCACGCAACTGATGCAAAAGCACGGCTACGATCTGTGCCTGACCGACATGCGCCTGCCGGACGGCGACGGACTGCAGCTGCTGGAGCACGTCAGTCTCAACTATGCGAGCACGCCGGTGGCCGTGATCACCGCGCATGGCAGCGCCGAAAATGCGGTTGCCGCGCTGAAGGCGGGCGCCTTCGATTACCTGGCGAAGCCGGTTTCGCTCAACCAATTGCGTGCGCTCGTGCGTTCGGCCCTGAAACTGCCGCGCGCAAACCAGCCAAAAAAGAGCGGCGAAAAAGACGCCGACGCGGGAACATTCCCGGTGCTGCTCGGCGACTCGGCGCTCATGCAGCAAACGCGCCAGATGATAGACAAGCTGGCGCGCAGCCAGGCCCCCGTCCACATCAGCGGCGAGTCGGGCTGCGGCAAGGAACTGGCGGCGCGCCTGATGCATCTGAAAGGCCCGCGCCGCGATGCGCCGTTCGTGCCGGTCAACTGCGGCGCGATTCCGGAGAACCTGATGGAAAGCGAGTTCTTCGGTTACAAGAAAGGCGCTTTTACCGGCGCCGACCAGGACCGCGAAGGTTTTTTCCAGGCCGCCAACGGCGGCACGCTGTTTCTCGACGAAGTTGCCGATCTGCCGATCCAGATGCAGGTGAAATTGCTGCGCGCGATCCAGGAGAAAAAAGTGCGCAAGGTCGGCTCCACCGGCGAGGAAAACGTCGACGTGCGCATCATCAGCGCCACCCACCATCATCTGGCCGACGCGGTGAAGGACGGCAAGTTCCGCCAGGACCTGTACTACCGGCTGAACGTGATCGAACTGCGCATGCCGGCGCTGCGCGAAATGCGCGATGACATCGCGGTGCTCGCATGCGAGATATTGCGCAAAAGCGTGGGCGAACACGGCAAGGTGCCGGCGCTGGGGCCCGCTGCGGTCGCCGCGCTGCGCGCCTATCAGTTCCCGGGCAACGTGCGCGAGCTGGAAAATATTCTCGAGCGCGCGATGGCGCTTTGCGCGGGGGATGAGATCGAGGCGGACGATTTGCAGCTCACGTCGCCCGCGACCGGCGAATCCGCGCCCGTCGATCGCACCGGCCTGCCGCTGCAGGAGCATCTCGACAGCGTCGAGAAGGAGGCCATCCTCAAAGCCCTCGACCAGACGCGCTACAACCGCACGGCGGCTGCCAAATTGCTGGGCATCACATTTCGCGCGCTGCGCTACCGCATGGAGCGGCTGGGCATTAATTAGTGAGGAGTGAGGAGTGAGGAGTGAGGAGTGAGTAGCGAGGACGTACTGCCTGCGTGCTTTTTGCTCCTCACGCCTGACGCCTCACGCCTCACGCGCGGCGCGGAAGCGTAGATGCAAATCGATTCCGCCGGATTGCTGCAGGGCGCGCGCTACATTCCGTCACCCAATTGCGACGAGCGGCCGGCCGGCACCGCGGTCGACCTGCTGGTTATACACAACATCAGCCTGCCGCCGGGCGAATTCGGCGGGCCGGGCATTGTCGATCTCTTCATCAATAAACTCGACGGCGCGGCACACCCGTATTACCGCGAGATCGCGCAACTCAGGGTGTCGGCGCATTTCCTCGTTCGGCGCGACGGTGAACTGATCCAGTTCGTGCCTTGCGGCAAACGCGCGTGGCACGCCGGCGAGTCGAGCTGGCGCGGACGCAACCGCTGCAACGATTACTCCATAGGCGTCGAACTCGAAGGCGCCGACGACACGCCGTTCGCCGATATCCAGTACGAGCGCCTGGCGCATCTCACGGATGCGCTGCAGGCCGCGTATGCGCTGGCAGACATCGTCGGTCATTCCGACATTGCGCCCGCGCGCAAGACCGATCCCGGCCCGTGTTTCGATTGGCCGCGGTATCGGGGCCTGCTGCGGCAGGCGTAAAAAGCACTACTTCCCGCAAGGCGGATTCAAAAGCGCTTGCCGGTGCGCGGTTGTTGCACCGGGCGGCGGCCGGTCGGCCGCATTTTCCGGCAAGTGGGGGCTTACCTCGACGGCCCCAAACCTGATTTGGGCCACAAATTGTGCGGTCCCTTAGGTATTTTTTTGCGCTGCAACGCAATGTCCGGCAAAGCCCGATTTGACGCCGTTTCCGGTCTTTTTCTGCTCATTTTTTAATCAGATTTTTCCCTGTTGCAACAAGTAAATCCGCGCTGTTTCGCAAGTAAAACCGAGGCGGTAAAAAAACTTTCAAAAGCTATTGCACTCCAGAAATCTAGCCACTAGAATTAGTTCGAAGTATCGATTCCAACACAACATATAGTGGTTTTTAAGGGGCTGGCGTGTGGCGGCAGGCCGCACGGCAGAAAAAAACACAAAGAAATGAACGGTTAAGGAGAGACCCATGCAGTTAGCCACCCACACCCCCATTCCTGATTCTGTCGCGAAGTTTGCCGTAGAAAGCGCTTCCGATGCGATGCAATCCCGCTATAGCGAATATAAGATTATTCGCCGCAATGGCGCGGTAGTCGGTTTCGAGCCGTCGAAGATTTCGATCGCCTTGACCAAGGCGTATATCGCCGTCAACGGCGGTCAGGGCGCCGCATCCGCGCGCGTGCGCGAGGTCGTCGCCAAGCTGACCGAGATGGTGGTCGGCGCGTTGATGCGCCGGCAGCCGAGCGGCGGCACCTTCCATATCGAAGACATCCAGGACCAGGTCGAACTGGCGCTTATGCGTTCGGGCGAGCACGAAGTCGCGCGCTCTTACGTGCTGTATCGCGAGCAGCGTTCGCATGAGCGCGCCAAGCAGCGCGAAGCGCAGGCCGAGGTGATCGCCGCGCAGCCGACGATCAACGTGACGGATAAAGGCAAGACGCGCCCGCTCGATCTGGGCAAGGTCGCCGCACTCGTGCAGGAATCCTGCGAGGGGCTCGGCCGCGCGGTCGACCCGAACGTGATCATGCAGGCCACGCTGAAAGACCTCTACGAAGGCGTGCCGGTCGATGAAGTGCGCAAATCGCTGATCCTGTCGGCGCGCGCGATGATCGAGAAGGACCCCGCCTACAGCTACGTCACCGCGCGCCTGCTGCTGCATACGCTGCGCCTCGAGACCGTCGGCGAAGAGCTCACGCAGGCGGACATGAAAACGCGCTACGCCGAAGTGTTTCCGTTGCTCATCAAAAAAGGCATAGACGCCGAGCTCCTCGATGAGCGCATCGGCAACTACGACCTGAAAAGCCTGGGGGCAGCACTCGACCCGAAGCGCGATTTCAAGTTCGGCTATCTCGGCCTGCAGATTCTGTACGACCGTTACTTCCTGCACGTGCAGGGCACGCGCATCGAGCTGCCGCAGACGTTTTTCATGCGCGTCGCGATGGGGCTCGCCCTGAATGAGCCGGAAGCGCAGCGCGAAGCGCGCGCGATCGAGTTCTACAACGTGCTCTCGTCGTTCGACTTCATGAGCTCGACGCCGACGCTGTTCAATTCCGCGACGCGCCGCTCGCAGCTCGCAAGCTGTTACCTGACGACGGTGGCGGACGACCTCGACGGCATCTACGAGGCGATCAAGGAAAACGCGATGCTGCAGAAGTACGCGGGCGGCATCGGCAACGACTGGACGCCGGTGCGCGCGCTGGGCGCCCATATCAAGGGGACCAACGGCAAATCGCAAGGCGTAGTGCCCTTCCTGAAAGTCGTCAATGACACGGCCGTGGCGGTAAACCAGGGCGGCAAACGCAAGGGCGCGGTGTGCTCGTACCTGGAAACCTGGCATTTGGACATCGAGGAATTCCTCGAACTGCGCAAGAACACCGGCGATGATCGCCGCCGCACGCACGACATGAACACCGCGAACTGGATTCCGGATTTGTTCATGAAGCGCGTGATGGAAAACGGCGAATGGACGCTGTTCTCGCCGTCGGACGTGATCGACCTGCACGATATGTTCGGCAAGGCGTTCGAAATTGCCTATCTCGGTTACGAAGAGAAGGCCGCCAAAGGCGAGCTGAAACTGTTCAAGAAAATTCCTGCTGCCCAGCTGTGGCGCAAGATGCTGACGATGCTGTTCGAGACGGGGCACCCGTGGATCACGTTCAAGGATCCCTGCAACATCCGCTCGCCGCAAAGCCACGTCGGTATCGTGCACAGTTCCAACCTGTGCACGGAAATCACGCTGAACACCAACGAAGACGAAATCGCGGTCTGCAACCTGGGCTCGGTCAACATGCCCGCGCACCTTGACGTTGCAACCGGCAGGCTCGATCTCGAAAAACTCAAACGCACGGTCGGCACGGCCATGCGCATGCTCGACAACGTGATCGATCTGAACTATTACTCGGTCAACAAGGCGCGCAACTCGAACTTCAAGCACCGCCCGGTCGGCATCGGCATCATGGGCTTCCAGGATTGCCTGCACATGCTGCGCATTCCGTACGGCTCGCAGGCGGCGGTCGAGTTCTCCGACCGTTCGATGGAATCCGTCGCATATACCGCCTACGCGGCGTCGGCCGATCTCGCCGAAGAGCGCGGGCCGTATTCGACCTTCAAAGGTTCGCTGTGGGACAAGGGGGTCTTCCCGCATGAATCGCTGAAGCTGCTTGCCGAAGAACGCGGCGGCTACGTCGAGACCGACATGTCCGCAACGCTCGACTGGGAAACGCTGAGAAAGCGCATCAAGCAGGTCGGCATGCGCAACTCCAACTGCATCGCGATCGCGCCGACCGCGACCATCGCCAACATCACCGGGCTCTCGCAGTGCATCGAGCCGACGTATCAGAACCTCTACGTGAAATCGAACCTGTCGGGCGAATTCACGGTGACCAATGAATACCTGGTCGAGGA
>JAIOOZ010000440.1 GCA_021414185.1 Betaproteobacteria bacterium | reverse complement strand
CGCTTCCTGCTCGTTCTGCTTGCGGATGGCCTCGGCAAAACGGATGTTTTTTTCCACTTCGTCGAGATAGAGGTTCTGCCCGTGGAAATGCCTGTTGGCAAACACGTGCGCCGCGCCAAGATCGACGTTGAGCCGCTTTTGTGCCCCCTGGAAAAATTCCGGCGTCTTCATCACCAGATCGACGCCTGAAGCGTAGACCACCGCTTCGCCGCCGTCCGGCTTGCGCTGCACGGCGAGCCCGCCCAATACGAATTCGGGGTACAGCCGGTCGCGGCATTTCTCCAGATAACAGCGGTCCGCCATCTGCGCGATGATGTCGGCGGAACCCAGCATCGTCCCGAGCAGGCGGTAAATCGGCGCGGGCATATTGATTTTGGATACCGCCGTTTCGTAGCCGGTAAAGTGTATGAGTTCGGAAGCGATATCAGCGACGTCCGCCATGCCGATTTTGGGCAGGTAATCTTTGAGAAAATGCGAGCCCAGCGTAACGTGCGTGAGCGTGAGTTCGGCGCCGTTCTTGGTGGTTTCGTCGCTGCGCTGCCGCACGTAACCGCAATCGTGAAACAGCGCGGTGATGACGCCGAGGCGAAACAACGAATCATCCATCGGCTCTTTGCCGACGCGGCCGCGTTCGTAACCGTTGATGAGGCGCGCCATTGCCAGCGTCACTTCCAGCACATGCTGGGTGTCGTGGTACGCGGTGTCGCAGGAGTGATAGCCGGGGAATTCGCCGCGATACAGCTGCGTCATGTCGCTGAATGCCTGGTCGAGCTTTTCCGTGGATGCGCCCTGATACAGATCGCTGTAGATGCGATTGATCTCGGCGGCAACGGCGTCGGGATCGGTCGTTTTGACCTCCCGACTGACGTCATATTCGTTACCACGGAAATTCATGGTTGCCCTCTCTGTGCTCGACAACCAAAGTTCTGCAAGTTTTGTGCCCATGGCTGCCGACAAGATAAGGCAGAAATACCCGCCGCAGGCGTGAAATACGTCACGAATCCGGCGATAAAACGATGGAAATACCGGAAACCACTGCTGAAAACCGCATCAGCGGCCTGACGGTAACACGACAGCCGCGGTCATCACGCGGCCGCCGCAACGCGGCGTTTGAACTCTTCCACGGTCTGGTCCACGCGCTGGAACACTGCCCCCTGATCCTTCAATTTCCGGATCAATTGCTCGAGCATCATGATGCGATGCCCGCGGCCGCTGATGTAGGGGTGGCAGGTGAAAGTCAGCACGCCCCACTCGACCGCTTTTTTCATGTACCTAAAATCGGCCACCCAGTTTTCGAGCACGAGGCCCGCGTTCATCAGGCCCGGGCGTATCGCGTTGCCGTTGCGCATGTATTCGAAATGCGGCGCGTCGTCGGTGCTCCAGCTGATAGGCATTTCGACCAGCGGCGTGGCACGGCCAAGCTGCGCCGGTTTTTCCAATTCGATGACGTCGCCCTGCCTTGCGTAATAAGGCCCGTAGTCGTTGCCCATCATGCTCGAGTCATAAGTGAAGCCGTGCTTGAGGAACAATTCGACCGAATGCGGGCTCAGGTCCCAGCCCGGCGAGCGGTAACCGCGCGCGTATTCACCGGAGATGCGCTTGATCGCTTCGTTGCCGCGCACGAGTTCCGCCTCCTCTTCGGCGCGCGGCAAAGCCACCGGCGAAATATGCCGCCAGCCGTGATGCCCGATTTCGTGGCCGGCATCAACCACCGCCTGCACCGCGCCGGGAAAAGTTTCGATGGTGTGTCCCGGCACGTACCAGCTCGATTTGATGCGGTATTTTTTCAGCAGCGCGAGCAGCCGCGGCGCGGCGACGCGCGGACCGAACTCGCCGCGCGAAATGGGCGTCGGTGCAATCGCGCCACGCGCGACAAAGCCCGAGATGCCATCGAAATCGAACGTCAGGCAGACGATGTGCTTGGCCACGGCGCGCTGGAAGGTGAC
>JAIOOZ010000439.1 GCA_021414185.1 Betaproteobacteria bacterium | reverse complement strand
AAGCCGGTGATCATCGGGCCGAGAAAACCCGAGGTCGAAAACGTCAGCGCGATTACGCTGAAATTCCTGACGCGGTCCTCGGGCCGGCCGATCACGCCCACCGCGTGGTTCACCGCGATGTGGAACAGCATGAATCCGCCGCCAACGATCAGGCTCACCAGGTACAACGCTTCGATCCGCGGGAAGGCCACGCCGATCACCAGCCCAATGATGACCACGACGGTCGCCAGCAGCATGGGTTTGCGCACGCCGATGCGGTCGATGATGCGGCCGGCGCCCACCGCGAACGCCATCGGCAGCAGGGCCAGCAAAGAGAGAATGATGCCGACGACCAGCGGAGAAGCATCCAGGTGCAGCGCGAACAGCGAGAGATTGACGCGGCACCCCGCGAAGGCGAGGTGCAGCAGCAGCGTCGGCACGACGACGAGGTAAACTATCAATGGCGGGCAGGCAACGCGGGGAAACCGCGATTTTACCGCTGTACAGGAGCACTGACGCGTGTTTCATCGCATTCCGGACTCGCGGAGCGTATTTCAAAATAAGGGTAGCGCAGGCGAGTCGCCTGCAGCGTTCAGAATGCAGGCGAGTCGCCTGCGCTACGACCCGAAGGTAGTCCCCTTGTGGGACAATTGCACTCACATGGAAGTCAGGAAAATCGCCGGCGCCATCGGCGCCGAAATACGCGGCGTCGATCTCGCGCGTGAAGTCGCCGCAGACACCGTGCGCGCAATCCGCCGCGCGTGGCTGGAACACTGCGTGATATTTTTTCGTGATCAGGACCTCACGTCCGCGCAGTACATGGCGTTCGCGGAGGCGCTGGGCACGCCGGTCGAATATCCTTTCATCAAGGGCCTCGAGGGATTCCCGTGCATCACGCCCGTGGTCAAGCTCGAGCACGAACGCGCCAACTTCGGCGGCATCTGGCATTCCGACACCACCTATCTCGAGTCGCCGCCCATGGGCACCTTGCTGCTCGCGCGTGAAGTGCCGCCGGTCGGCGGCGACACCTTATTCGCCAATCAGTACCTCGCCTACGAAACATTGTCCGACGGGTTGAAGCAAACGCTCGCGGGCCTGACCGGTGTCGCGAGTTCGGCCAAGGCCGACGTCAGCAAGACGCGCGAAGACCGCCTGAAGACCGACGGCCGCGACGACGCGAAAAAAGAATACGGCGCCGAACACCCGGTGGTATGCACGCATCCCGAGACCGGGAAGAAGGCGCTGTATGTGAACATCGCGCACACCGCGCGTTTCAAGGGCTGGAGCGAAGAGGAAAGCGCGCCGCTCCTGAACTTCCTGTTCCAGCACCAGGTGAAGCCCGAGTTCACGTGCCGCTTTGTCTGGCGGCCGGGTTCGATCGCGCTGTGGGACAATCGCTGCGCGCAGCACAACCCGGTCAACGACTATCACGGCCACCGGCGCGTGATGCATCGCATTACGCTGGCGGGCGACCGGCCGCAATAATGAAGCAAACCGGCGCGATTGCCGGCGTTAGAAAAATACAATCGGAGGAAATATGTTTAAACTGACATCGACGCGATGCGTGTGGCTCGCACTCATGGCCCTGGCAATCGGCGACGCTGCCGCGCAGGCGTATCCGGCGCGGCCGCTGCGTTTCATCGTGCCGCAAACGCCGGGCGGCGCGTCCGACGCGCTGGCGCGCATTACAGGCCAGAAGCTCGGCGACCAGTGGGGGCAGCAGATAGTGATCGATAATCGCGGGGGCGCTGGCGGCAACATCGGCACCGATACCGTCGCCAAGAGCGCGCCCGACGGCTACACCTGGCTGCTTGCCTACGTTGGCACGCACGCCATCAACGCGGCGCTTTATAAAAAACTGCCGTTCAACCCGGACAAGGATTTCGCGCCGATGGCCACACTCGCCACGCTGCCGTTCGTGGTGATCGTCAACAACAACCTGCCGGTAAAAAACGTGGCGGAGCTGATCGCGCTCGCCAAAACCAAGCCGGGCGGGCTTTCCTACGGGTCGGCGGGCAGTGGCTCGGTCAATCATTTGCTGGGTGTGATGCTCAATTCGCTGGGTGGTGTAAACATCGTGCACGTGCCGTACCGGGGTGCCGCGGCGGCGCTGACCGACACCATGAGCGGACAAGTGCAAATGTATTACGCGAGCATGCCGTCGGTGGTGCAGCACGTGCGCGCGGGTGCGGTGCGCGCGATCGCGGTGACCAGCGCCAAACGCTCGGA
>JAIOOZ010000061.1 GCA_021414185.1 Betaproteobacteria bacterium | reverse complement strand
TATGTTAGGCACTCTAGGCATTCATGGTGCAGACCTGCCCGCGCAATCCCGGCATAATTGGCGAACTCCAATGTCATTCGCAGCGCTGAGTCCATGTCTGCCGTCCTGATCCGCAAATTGAGCCAGGCCCAAGAGCGCCTGCAGGCCGGCGATGCTGTCGGCGCACAGCAGCTGTGCGAGGAGGTGCTGGCACGCGCTCCGCGCAATCCCGATGCGCTGTGCCTGCTCGGCATCACGCTGCTGATGACTGCGCGCCCGCGCGATGCAATCAAACCGCTCACCCAGGCGCTCGCCGCCCAGCCGCGTCACGGCGCCGCGCTCGAAAACCTCGGTCTTGCCCGCCTGATGCTGGGTGAATTTGCCGACGCCGAGCGCGTGCTCGATGCCGCAACCACTCTGCCTAATGCGCCGGCCTCGGTATTCATGCGTCTGGGGGCGGCCATCCTCAACCAGGGGCGCCACGCCGCAGCAATCGCGCAGCTCGAGCACGCGCTCAAGCTCGCCGCGGACAATCCCGATATCCACCTGAACCTCGGGCAGGCGCTGGCCGGAGCCGGCGACGTGGCGGCCGCCCGCGGTCAATTCGAAGCCGCGCTGCGCCTCGCACCCGACCATGCCGACTCCATGTACAACCTCGGCGTCATCTGCCTTGGCGAAGACGACTTTACGCAGGCACGCCAGTGGTTCGAGCGCGTACTCGTCCAAGCGCCGCAGCATCTCGACGCCATGGTCAACCTCGGCGTCACACTGCAAAAAGAGCAGCGTCTGGACGAGGCGCTTAATTACTTCCAGCGCGCCCTCGCTATTGAGCCGGGTCTCGCACAGGCGCGCAGCAATCTCGCCAATGTGCTGGCGTCGCAGGGCAAGACCGAGGCGGCGCGGGAACAATATCTTGCCGCCTTGCGCAGCGCGCCCGCTTTGCTGGATGGGCACGAAGGCCTCGCCGCTGCCTCATTTGCGCTCGGACGGTTCAGGGAAGCGATCGTGCATTTGCGCGAAGTATTGCGCGCCGAGCCCGGCCATCGCAGTGCAGCAAATGCGCTGGCAGAAGCCTTGTTCCAGGTCGGCGAACTGGCGGAAGCAGAAATAGCGGCGCGCCGCGCAACGGAACTCGACCCTGCCGCGGCGGGACCGTACGGGGTGCTGGCCGAAATACATTCGGTGCGCGGCGAACTGGA
>JAIOOZ010000438.1 GCA_021414185.1 Betaproteobacteria bacterium | reverse complement strand
GCCGACATCA
Source organism: Betaproteobacteria bacterium (assembly GCA_021414185.1). GTDB lineage: Bacteria > Pseudomonadota > Gammaproteobacteria > Burkholderiales > SG8-41 > PALSA-1004. Next base: position 1,357 of record JAIOOZ010000438.1, on the reverse strand, counting down.
CATTGAATCCGGGGACGGTGTCAGAGGCGCGTTTCGGTCACAACTCCGCAGCGCCTGGGCCCGGCGACATCAGCGTAACGGCCACCGGCAATATCGCGCTGAACGGCGCAGGTGCAATTCCAACCGCGATTCGCACGCAGGGCAATGTGACGTTGCAGGCAAGTGCCGCCGGCAAAACGATAACTGAACAATCTGCGGGCCGGATTCTCGCCAATTTACTTACGGTCACAGCGGATTCTGGCGTTACGCTCACTGGCAATAACAATGCGGTATCCAGTGTGGCAATTACCAATAACTCTGCCGGCGCGGTGAGCTTCAAGAACACGACAGCTCTGGATATCGCAGCGGGCAACATTACGAACACCGGCCGCAACGTCACACTCGACAATACCGGCGCAGTGACCGACACCGGGAGCATCTCGTCTGGCGGTCTTGAATTACTGGGAACCGGTCCATACACGCTCGACAACACAAGCAACAGCGTGACGACGCTTGCCGCAAATATTTCCGGCGCCGGTAATGGACTTACGTTTGTAAACGCCGGTGCGCTGACGGTGGGCACCGTGAACACGGTGGGTATCACCACCGCGGCGAACCCGGCTGGTAATACGGGCGGGGTGACACTCAGTACGGTGGCCGGCGACCTCGTCGTCAGCCAAGCCATTGCAACCGGCGCGGCGACAGTCGCCACGACCGGCTCGGCCGTGGTTAATTCCGGTGCGATCAGTCTGACGGCCGGTGGCAGCGGCAAGGTATTCGGCACGGCGACAGTGACGGCCGGCAGCGCGACGGTAACGGGCGGTGTTGTGGGCGATACTGCGACGGTTGGCAACATTACGATCTCCGGCAATCGCGTGGCACAAGCTGCAGCGGGTGCGACGCCGTTTGCGGTCGCTTTCAATGCGGCCAATGCGGGCGCCGGCACAAGCAATCAGGGGCGATTGAATGTCACGACCGACGGCGTCGGCACCGCGGGCGACATCCGTGTTACTTCCGCCACTCCGCTCTTCACCAACACCATTACTTCCGGCGATCCGGGTGCATTGATCAGCATCGCCACGACCGGGGGTAACAATCTCACGAACGTCGGCACCATCACCGGACCCGGTGGAATTACGCTCGACGCAGGCGCCGGCACGTTTACTAACAGCGCTACGGGCACGCTCACGACGAGCAACAACAATAATCTGATTTCGATTATCGCCAACGACTGGAATTTGGCGGGCGGTTCGTCGATTACTACAGGCGCGAGCGGTGGCGCCATCACCATCGACCGTACCGCGGCCGCACAGATCAGCTTGGGCACCGCTCTGACGACGGCCGAACTCGCAACGGTTACCACCAGCGGCAACTTCAC
>JAIOOZ010000437.1 GCA_021414185.1 Betaproteobacteria bacterium | reverse complement strand
ACCGTGGAGCCCGGCAAGCAATTCGAGGCCGGCTTCGGCACCGGCGTCGGCAAGGCGCTCGACCGGCTCGCCCAGTACTACATCAGCCTCGCCGAGAAGGTCTTCCCGGTGATCGAAATCGACGCCGGACGCACGGTCGATTTAGTGATCACGCAGGGCATTTCATTGCAGGGCCCGCTCGACGCCGCATCACGGGACAGCGAGGAATTTCCGCAACTCGCCGAACGCACACGAAACCCAAGGAGAAACGACGATGACGATCAATAAGCTTCGCAGCGCCCTATGCCTTTGCCTTCTCGGCGCAAGTGTCGCCTTTGCACTTCCTGCCACGGCGCAGACCGCCGCAGCACCGACGGCCAATTCGATCGCCGAGCGGCTGCAGAGCCTGTATCCCGCCACGCATTTCGGCGCGGTCAATACGACCCCCTGGCCCGGCGTGTTCGAGGTCGTCATGGGTGCGAACCTCGCCTACGTCGATGAGAGCGGCCAGTACTTCCTGTTCGGTCATCTCTTCGACATGAAAGCCCAGCGCGATATCACGGCAGAACGCAAGGAGGCGCAGACGCGCGTCGACTTCGCCGGACTGCCGCTGGCCGATGCGGTGAAGGACGTGCGCGGCACTGGCGCACGCACGCTAGCGATCTTCAGCGACCCGGATTGTCCTTACTGCCTCAAGCTGGAAACGGAGATAAAGAGCCTCACCGACGTCACGATCTACACCTTCCTGATGCCGATCGCCTCGCTCCATCCCGGGGCGCGCAGCAAGGCGATTGCCGTCTGGTGTTCCAGGGATCGGGTCGCGGCCTGGCACGCGCTGATGTTGCGTGATGAAACAAGCCCGGCCAGAGAATGTCCGCACCCCGTTGATCGCAACATCGCCCTCGGCGAGCGCCTCGGCATTTCGGGCACACCGACCCTCGTCGCCGCGGACGGTCGCATTCTTCCCGGTGCCGCCAGCAGTGCGCAGATCGAGGCGTGGCTCGCGCGCGCCACGGCCAGTGCCGAAGGCCCAGCGACCAACGCAAGCGCCGCGCGATGAATCGTACCGCCCTGGCACCGCTGCTGCTTATGGCCCTGATGCTTGCCGGCTGCGCATCGACCCTGTCCGGCGTCGGCGGCGCGGACGGCTATGCCTGCAAGGCTCCGGAAGGCGCGATGTGTACCTCTGTCTCCGGTATCTATGCGAATTCGGCTCAGGGCATGCCCAAGCTAGCGAAGCCGGCCGCGCAGAAGCCGCCGCCGGACGAACCTGTCGCCTACGGCGCGACGCCCATGGCACCCGGCAGGGCCGCCGCCGCGTCGAGTTCACTGCGATCGAACCCGCGACTCCTGCGGCTGTGGATCGCCCCCTGGGAAGACGCGGACGGCGATCTGCACGAACAGGCGCTGGTGCATGTCGTCGTCGATAGCGGACGCTGGCTCATCGAGCACGTGCGGCCGGCGACGGGCTCCCGCGTGGACGGCGTGGCACCGCCGGTGTCGCTCACTCAAGAGCCTTCGCCGACGAAAGCACCGGCCGAAGCACCGCAAGCCCCGACTCGCTACCCGCTGCCGCCCGCCAATCAGTCATCCGGCGCCGAGCCCGTCTCCTCGGAGCACTAAATCATGTTTCGCACCCTGATCGCCGACCTCGAAGCCGTGCTCGCTACTGCCAAGGCAACGGACCTCCTGCCTCGCTCGCAATGAGCCTCCGCCCTTGCCGGCAATGATGCGGCGGCCTTCTCGGAGTGGCTGCCGTATCGTGCCTGGCTCGAAGACCGCCAGGTCTTCGTCAATCGCGATTCGCTCGGCTTTTGCCTGGAAGTGCGGCCCCAGTCCGGCGCCGACGAGGAGATGACGCGCGTGCTGACCGCCCTCTATGCCGCCTCGCCGCCGGGCACCGGCATCCAGTTCCATCTCTTCGCCAGTCCCGACATCCGTGCCCCACTCGCGCGTTACGCCGGACTGCGCCGGCCGGACGAGGATGTCCCGGAGTTTGCGAATCTGGGTCGTGCCGGGCGGCACAGCAACATCCACCGCACCATGGCGCGCCGCCGGGTCGAGTACTACCTCGCCGGCAGCCGGACGTCGCTGTTACCGGCGCAAAGCTACTTGCTTCGGGATTTCAGGCTGGTGGTGAGCATTTCGATTCCGGGCAACCCGGAGGATCTCACGCACCTCGACGACCTGCTGCTGGTCAGGGACAGCGTACGGGCGACCCTGCACGCGGCGGGTTTCCCGTCGAAGGCGTGGACGGCGGCCGATCTGATCAACTGGGTGTCGGCGCTGATCGATCCGCATCGCCAGACCGGCGATTGTCTTGCCCTCCCCTACGACGACGGGCGCGAGCTGCGCGATCAGGTCATCGACCGCGCGACCCGACTGCGGATCCGGCAGACCGGCGTCGAGCTCTTCAATTCCGCCGACCCGCGCACCCGCGAACTGCGGCTGCTTTCCGTGCGCTCCCTGCCGCCACGCTTCGCGCTGTGGAACATGGGCAGCCTGATCGGCGATCTGTACCAGAGCACCCTGCAGTACCCCTGCCCCTTCCTGCTGACCCTCGGCGTGCAGGTGCTCGACCCCGAGGCCACACGCAACTGGGCCTACCTCAAGGCCGCGCGCGCCACCACCAACGCCACCAGTTACATGGCCCGCTTTCTCCCCGACCTGCAGGAACGCAAGGCCGACTGGGACATCGTCCTCAAGGCCATGGATGACGGCCAGCAACTGGTCGATCTCTATCACCAGGTCGCCCTGTTCGCCCCGGCCGACGAAGTCACCCGTGCCGAGCAGGCCGCGCGCGCGATCTTCCGCGCCCGCGGCTTCGAGCTCACCAGCGACACCCTGATGATGACGCAGGCGCTGATCGGCTCACTGCCGATGACGTTCTCGGTGCCCTTCCACAAGGATCTGAAGCGCATGAAGCGGGTCACTACCAAGACTTCCTCCAATGCCGTGCATCTCGCCCCACTGATCGCCGAATGGCAGGGCACCGGAACGCCGGTACTGCTGTTCGGCGGCCGACGCGGCCAGGTCATGCAGCTCGACGTCTATGACAACCCCGCCGGAAACTACAACGTCGCCATCGCCGGCACCTCGGGCTCCGGCAAATCGCTGCTGCTGAACGAGATCGCCGCCGCCTATCTGGGCACCGGCGCCAGGGTCTGGATCATCGACGTCGGCCGCTCCTACGAGAAGGCCTGCCGCAACTTCGGCGGCAGTTTCATCGAGTTCACCGAGAACGCCGCGCTGTCGCTGAATCCCTTCACCCTGGTAGCGGACATCGACGAGGACATGGAACTCCTGCAGCCGCTGCTGGCCCAGATGGTTTCGCCGCGCGAGCCCCTCGATGGTTTCCAGTACTCGACGCTCGGTGCGGCGATCAAGAAGGTCTGGAAAGCCAAGGGCAACACCATGAAGGTCTCCGACGTGCACGACCTGCTCGCCACCGGACGGCTCGATGAAGAAAGCCGCGACGAGGATCGTCGGCTGAAGGACCTGGCCGCGATGCTGCACCCGTACACACGCGAAGGCGTCTACGGCAAGTACTTCGAGTCGGACGCGACGATCGATTTCAGTTCCGACTTCATCGTCCTCGAGCTCGAAGAGCTGAAGGCGAAGAAGGACCTGCAAACCGTGGTACTGCTGATCATGATGTACCGCATCACGCGCGAGATGTACTTCAGTCGCGAGAGGAAGAAGATCGTCATCATCGACGAGGCCTGGGATCTGCTCTCCGGCGGCGCCACGGCAGAGTTCATCGAGGCGGGTTACCGCCGGGCGAGGAAGTACAAGGGTTCATTCATGTCGGCCACCCAAGGCGTGGACGACTACTACCGCAACCCGGCGGCCAAGGCCGCGCTCGACAATTCCGACTGGATGTTCCTGCTGCGACAGAAACCGGAATCGATCGAGATGATGGACAAGCTCGGCCAACTGACGATGGATGACGCGATGAAACGCCTCCTCCAATCGCTGCGCACCGAGCACGGTGCGTATTCGGAGATTTACATCCACTCGCCGGTGGGCAACGGCATCGGCCGGTTGATCGTCGATCCGCACAGCCTGCTGCTGTTCAGCAGCCGCGCCGAAGATTTCAATGCCATCAACGACAAGCGCGCCGCCGGTCTCAACGTCTCCCAAGCGATCGATGCCGTGTTGCAGGACCGGGGGGCAGCATGAGCAGGAAGCAGGGGCCCCGCTTGCGGGGATGCGACCGGCCGCGAGTGCTGCCAAACCGCCGACCGCACGGTTCCCGATCCATGGATACCCAACCGGAGGCGGTGTCGTGAACCTCAAGACCTCCGCCCTCCTGATTGTCGCCAATGTGCTGCTGAGCGCCCTCGTCGTCCTCGCCTATGCACTATGGTTTGCCCCTGCCGCCGCACCCCGCCTCGCCGTCCTCGATGTCGGCGAGCTGTATCGCCTGAAGGAAACCCAGGTGGCCAAGGTACTGGTGAAGCTCGACGCCACCCACGAAGATCGCGCCCTGGCACTCCAGCGTGCGAGCGCCTTCGGCCTGGAAATAACGAACCTGATCCAGTCGCTGCCGGAAGAGTGCCACTGCCTGATCCTCGCCCGCGGCGCCGTCGTCGG
>JAIOOZ010000436.1 GCA_021414185.1 Betaproteobacteria bacterium | reverse complement strand
TGACTTCGCAAGAACATCGCCTTCGACCAGGCAGATCATCTGCCTATGTAAATCGCAGTAATCTGCTCGCGCTCATGCCCCAGTTCCCGACTGATCGTGAGCCGTGCCTCCTGGTCAATCACCTTTTGCGCTGCAGTCAATTCCTTGGAGCGCGGTCCGCCGGTGGCTGGCGCAGCCCATCCGGCGAGTTCCCGGTAGCGCGTTTGCGCATACTGGTGGCGATGGCCGTGTACCCGGTGGCTGCCGGCCCTGGCGCACTGGTACTCGAAGCGTCGGAGCTGCTCCACATAGCGCTTGTCAGCCGGAATGTGGCTGCCCCTGCCGGCGAAGCGCTTCGCCTCGTCGAGAAGCCGGCGCTGATCTTCATTACGGATCGGGATTTCCCGCTCGCGGCCGCCCTTGGTCCAGGTATCCTTCAAAACAAGCCGGTCGCCGCGGTCCGCCCACTCAGGCCGGATCTTGATCGATTCCCCGCGCCGCAATCCGAATGCCGCCTGCAACTGCAGCGACATCCGCGTGTACGGGTCGGTGATCTTCGCCAGGTCGCCGGCCGTAAGCTCGCGGGCCTTGCTGACATTGGTTACGTACTGTCGGTGACCGATGCCATAGTGATCGTTGTCCCTGGCGACGACGTTTTGCTTGCCGATCTTCTCGGCCCACCAGCGAAGCTCCGCCATCCGATTCTTGATCGTGCCGACAGCCAGACCGTCAGCTTTCCAGCGCTCGATCAATCCCTCGACGTGCTTCGGCTTCAGGCCGGCGACAACCATATGCCGAAAGCCCAGTTCCTGGAGCTGATTGGCGATCTGGTCGAGCACGCGCTCGCGGTCGTGCTGTGTGGCATAGCTGCCGTCGCGATTGCGATTGCAGAGCTGCTTCAGTTCGTAGTTCAGGTCCCGCATACATTCCTCGCCAGGTTCAATCCCTTTCCTCCATTTGTTGCCCCTTTGTTCCTGCCCTTTGCTCTGCTGCTGGTGTGTGAAGCCTGTCCGGTAAGTGTTTCTGTCCGTCCCGCACGCCTAAGCGTGTCGGGAACTACGAGGGACTCGGGACACCACTCCCGTTTCATGCCGTTTGCTTTACTGCTTGCCACCGCGGCACGCGGCATTGGCGTCGATGGTGCTTCCTGGTGGAAGCCGATCCCTCGCGATGAGCCCTTGACCCAGGGCTCGGAGGTGCGCCTTGGCGGCGCGGCTTTGGACTGAGCCCGCTGGGAGCGGGCAAGTAGAAGGACCGTATTGCGCGGTCCAGCATGACGATGGGTCAGGGAGCCCATCACTTGGGGTTGTCACTTGCGCCAGCGACCGATCAGTCCGCGTCGGCTGGGGCATGGTGCGCGTCGTCACTACCGGCTGGCGCCGCGGTAGTGACGACGCGATTGGCGCAGAACTGCTGTCGCTTGGCGCGGACAGCGTTGCAGCAGGGATCGCACTGGCAGGCGCCATTGCGATTGGTCGGCGTGAAGATGCCTCGTGTTCGTCACACGAGGCACGTCTGGCGCAGACGTCTTTGGTCTGACACAGTTGTTGCTGCTTGGGGCAGTGGAGCGGGGCTGTACCCCGCACGAATGTAGGCGAAGCCCGATCGCGACCGCGCCGCGTTTGCCCTGGATTGCGGCAGAACGGTGGCTGGCGCATGTTGCCAGGATGCTGTCCAAACGATTGACTACAGGCTTACAGGTATCTCCGAGCCTTGCGGCTGCCGGTGTCGAGGAGATCAGTCCGGCACTTGCGCTCGATCTCGCGAGCATAGGGCGATGCGTTTACGGGCATCAACCGGGCTGACACAGCCAGCGTGGAAAACTATTCGATGTTTGGCAATTCGCTGCACAATGGCAAGAGATATTCGGCGCACGGCGCGAATCGCCAGACTCGCGGGTGAGACAGCCAAGCGATTGAACAAGTTCCCCAGAAACCAACGGAGAGCCGGCGCCAGATCCTCGCTGGTCGCTCGGCCTGGATGGGTTGAACTTTGGGGCAGGAAACGTCAGCAGTGCTAACAGTTTTCCGTGGCAAGCGCTGAGGTGGACCGCTTACCCACCGTCGCGCTTTGCGTGCGTAATAGGCGCCGCATGCGTGCCGTGGATAAGCAAGCGCGCTGTATGATGATCGACAACAATGACATATAGAATGTACTGCTGAAAAGCGCGAGTGGGCGCACACAATTAGTCTGTGAGCCAAAGGTCGTCAGGCATTGGAGCGAGAGGGATCGGCGCGTGACTAACAAAGACAAGACTGATATCTACGCACGGTCTGAAAGCCATGTTAACTCCGCCGCTGCATGCCATGAAATTTCCCTTGCTGCGCGCCTAGCCGTCGAAATTCCAAAGCCGAAGGACTGGCAAGCGTTTCAACGTAATTGTGTCTTGCTATTTCGCGCTGAGTTAAATGACCCGAATGCGCAGGAGTATGGGCGAGGCGGTCAAGATCAAAACGGAATAGATGTCCTGGGCAAACGGGAAGGCAACCCCGATCATTATGTTGGCATCCAGTGTCGACACATAAAGACCCCGCTCAAGGAAGAAAAGATACTAAAGGACTGCCGAGCGGCCTTGGAGATTAAGGCCGGCCTCAAGGAAATTATCTTTGCCACCACGGCGCCCGACGACAAACGCGCTACGAACGCAGCGATCAATGTTGAGCGAACACTACGCGACGAGGGCCGCGATGTGGCCGTAGTTCTATACGGTTGGGCGGCATTGCAGATACTCATATCCCTTCACGACGTCGCCTACACAGCCTTTTTCCCTTCCGTCGTCGCTACCACGGCTCCCCAAGTGGAACAGTTCTCGAATCATTCGAGGGACGCCCAGTTCGCCTCACAAGTCGCTGCTCAAGTGGTCGAGCAACTGCGGCAGACCGGACTAACGCCGCCTCCGCGTGATACGGGGGCCAGCGGTTCGGCTGACGAAGATCCAGCCTTGCATGCTCGAATCGATACATATCGCGACCTTTTCAAAGATCAAAAGCTTGCGATTCTCGCTGAGAAGGGCCTATTGGCGCTTTTGGAGAAAGAAGCACTGGACAATAAGCCATGGGCGCGTTTTCGCATCGAAACGAACCTAGGTTCGATTGCGATTGATCTTGGACGTGAAGCAGAGGCTGTGGGGCGGTACGAAGCGGCTTTCGCCATCCGTCCAGACGACCCCAACGCTATCGCCAACTTAGCGCTGGCACGGACCATTCAGGGGATCTACGAGGAAGCGATGGATTTGGCTCGACGGGCACTCAGCTCTAATCCTCGTTGTGACCATGCGATCGCCTATCTTTTGCAAGCGGCGGCGCTCTCCCCTTGGCAAGGGAATCCGGAAACACTAATACCCAACGATCTCGTCGGCAGCGAACACTCCGACCTTGGTCTGGCTGAGTTCCTACGTCGACGGAGACTTCCAGGATGGGAGGAACGAAGTCTTGAACTTTGCCGCAATCATCTCGATCAGGATGCATTTAAGCGGATCCGTGCAATTGCAGTTCTATCGCTGGCGCTACAGACGGGAGGAGCTATTCCAGGCGTCCATGGCTTGGTGACCTTTGAAGAGCTAAACGCAGCTGCGGATGACTTGAAATCGATGGCGAAGCATTGCCTCGACGTAGGTTTCGCTGACCAACACGATCTGTTTGCCCATATTAGTAACGCCAGCCTACTACTCCGTATCGCAGGGCGCCACGCTGAAAGCGAGGCGCTCCTGCTGCTAGGTCTTCCGAGTGTTCCGAACGAACCGCAGCTTCGCCGCCTGTTGGCCTTAGCGCAAGTAGTCCTCGGTAAGCGACGTGAAGCCATGGCGCTGCTCCAAGACGATGACGATATAGAGAATCAACTTTTGGGAGCGGAACTTACCGCGCCCGATGATCCGGGTGCAGCACTCAATAGAATCCTAGCGATTGACGTCGCCAAACTGGATCCGCGTTTAGCGCGACTGCGATGGAACCTCGTCGGTGAACTCGCTCTTAAAACCGGAGAAATGGAGATCCTACAATCTACTGTTGTGGCGCTCCGAGACCAATGCTCATCGGATATATCAGCGGATCTGCTAGAAGTGCGAATTGAGCAAAAAGCTGGCCTTGACGAGGATGCCGTTCACGAACGGCTACGTGCGATTGCCGCGCGCCTACCGATGGATATAGATATGTTGACGCGATTTTCTATTGCCGAGGAACTTCGCGATCAAGATTTGCCGGAAGAAGCTTCTATGCTTCTCGAAAACCATGTCGACTTATCGCGAAAGAGTCCAGCAGTAACTCTATACCTACAATGTTTAGCGGCCGCACGGCGGGACGATGCGTTTCTTAACGCGATTGCTGGTGCAGGTGCCGTGGTGCGCCAAGATCCGGAGATACTGTGGACGACGGCTATCCATGCCTGGAATCTCGGTGACCTTATAGCCGCTTGTCGCACCGTCGACGCATTGCTAGCGCATGAACCCAACAATGCTAGGGCACGGTTATTGCAGATTGAGGTTTTTATCCGTCAGGATCGTTCCACAGATGTATTTACAGCACTTGAAAAGCGCATAGAAGACCTTTCCTGGATTCGCTTACGAGACCAATTCCGCGTCGCGTCTCTACTGGGTCATTTTGGTTATTCCGAGCGAGCAGCGGCCTTCGCCTATCGACTATTTCTTGAGCATCGAGACACAGCGCGGGCGTGGATGACACTTTCGACGATTGTGCTGAAAGAGGGACGCGGCGGAGACGCCGGTTCTCATATATGGGATGCGCCGATGGTGGCGACTAACGTCGCGATTGATCTACGTTATGACAACGGCGAAAATCTATTCTTGGTAGTTGAACCAGATGCGACGCTACGCGCACTCGACAGCGATTCATGGGAGTCCGACCACCCGCTTGTTCGATTGATGATGGGTATGTCAAAAGAAGCGCGCTTCGTCGATCCGAACGGGCGCGAAGGAACAATCATCGAGCTTAGGCATAAGTATGTCGCGAGACTGCACTATGTAATGGAGCACTACGAGTCGCGTTTTCCAGAAATCTTCGGATTTCGGAAGATTCCTTTCGATGCGAAGCGACCTGAAGGACTCGACGAACTGATCGCCGAACTTAAGACCCGTCATGATTGGGTTGAGCAGGAGCAAGAGCAGTACCGAAATGGGCCCTGGCCACTAGGAGTACTCGCGCACCGGCTCGGCTTAGATACCATTGAGGTCTCTAGCGGCTTAGCCGAGCAAGGAATTCTCCTCAAAGTGGCAAATGGTGACGTGCCCGAGCGCGAGGCAGCTGTGCGCGCGGTGAGCGATAACGCTTGCAAGGGATGCGTTCTTGATCTTCTAGCCTATTGGACAGCATGGAGACTCCAAGCACTCGACGTGATAGTCGCGACGTGCGGTCCGATCCATTTGACCCAAAGCGTCTTGGATCATCTGCGGGCTCGACGCGAGATGATCGAGTTCTCAATGACGGACGGGCTGCGCTCAGCCAGATACGAGGCAGGTAGACTTGTTCTCCACGAGGCCGCGCCCGAGGTTGTAAGAGAGTGGCGCGACGATGCAAATCGCTCGATCGCTTGGGCTGAAGCGAACGCAACCATCTCGCCGTTAGTGGCGGGAGAAGATACGCCGCCTGTATTGCGAGAACAACTTCGCGCTGGTCTGTCCGACATTTTCGACAGCGTGGTTCTCGCCACGAGGACTGGTTTGCTACTCGTCACAGATGATCGACCAACTCGCGAGATTAGCCTGTTGGTAGGTGGCGCGGGAGGTGTTTGGCTACATCACGTGTTTGGTATGGCCGTGGATCGGCATCACATTGATGTCAAGGCCTACATTCGCTGGTCTGCCCAACTTATCGAGGCAGGCCATAACTACATCAGTGTTTCGGGCTTCGCGTTGACCCAAGCGCTTCGGCTAGATTCTGAGGCAGGAGAAGCTCCAGGCTATCTATTCAAGACGTTGAGCAAAATGATCGGTGGCCGTGGTGCGGAGCCGCGGTCTCATATTAGGGCCTGCTTGCAGTGCCTGAGCGACTTATGGGCGGATTTCGAGACCAGTACCTACCGGCAGCCGGCCACTGGGATCTTGCTCCGTCAACTTGTTAGAGAACGGCATGACGACTATGTCTTGATCCTTCGAGTGGTACTCCACTTGGCTCGCGATTTTCCTCAGCTTGTGGAATACATAGATAGCTGGGCGCGGGGTCATTTCATTCCCGACGGTGTTTTACAGGGAAACTGAGCTCTTAGTCAGCGAGACTAAAGGGCGCGCTTTGTGTCTACCGTGTCTGCTTATGGCTCATGAAAACCGACAGTCGAGAGTACTCCGGCTTGTCTCTTATAGAACGATACGGATGTCCGCTCAGGCTGCGGAACTGACAGATAAAGATCAACCCGCCTAGGAACCGGTCAGACTGCAAGATTCGTCGGCCAAACATGGAATATTCCCGTGCAAAAGTTCTCCAGCGAGCGTTGACGAGCAAAATGACAAGCGTATCATTACAATGTTGCAGCTATTGTGAGTGTGTTGTGAGCATCGAACCAAAATCTCTCCGTGAATACCTGACCGACTCGTTTGCGAATTTGGTGGTCTCGATTCGCGCCGCTTTGGCGACACCTTTGGGGCCAGATGATCGGAGCGTTGAAACGGATCGCGGCATTGACCCGGACTTTATCCGGTGGGTACATAACGATCCGATGGTCACCGGAAATTCGGCCAGCCGATACGGCGATGACGCACCTGGATATCTCACCAGCAACGGTCTCGGCAGTTTGGAGATTGGGGCGGCCGACGACTGAAATCCGGCCGTTTTTACTGCTTCTTGGTCGCTGCCGTCCGGTCGGTCGGATGAGGGTTTTCTTTCTGCCCCGTAGGCAGTCCAGTCTGTGCGACCGACACCGCTGCTTCCCCTGATCCAGCCTTTGGGCCGCTAGTCGGGACGCCGTCTGTGTTCATATGCCACTCGCCGATGCTCGGCCTTTCTGGAGGCGTACCCAACTCGGCGCGGTTGTTAGCCTGTGCGCCAACGGCGTCCCAGACTGCTTTGTTTCCGCTGTGATTCGGACTCACCTTGCCGACTTGCACAGTTGCGTTGTAGTCCCCGCTCAGGACGCCTTGCTCCTGAGCGACTTCTCGCTTGTGCGAATCGAGCGTCGTGGTGGCCCCGTTTTCCGTCGCACGGATTCGTGCCGCGAGGTCATTGCCAATGCTTTGTCCTGGTGTTATATGCTGTCGAGATTGGCCATCGCGAACGGCGCCGGCGTTCTCCACTGCCTGACCTCGCACCGCATCGACGTTCATGGACGCATCGGTTTTGTTGAAATCATCGCGCAGCGTCGATGAGCCCCAATCGAGGAGTTGCGGCAGCGGGCGGCTCGGCGACAATGGACTATCGCCGGGGACGAACTGACTGCCGACGTCACCGCCCTTTGCATAACCGAAGGCGATCTCTGTGACGGCCCGCTGCAGCTTGATCGGATCGTCTTCCCGGAGCAATCCGCGTTCAGAAAGCCGTCGCGCGGCGTAGTTGGTTAAATCGGTCTGTGCACCACTGCTCCACTCGCTCATGAATTGAGCGGCCCGGGTGAGTTCCCTGGATCGACCATAGGCGTTCTCACTTGCAGATTGATGCTCGACTGCTTCGCGATACGAGGAGTCGAAGCCGGAAATGCCCGTGGTTCGGCTGCCGCGCGCCCACTGGTAGGCGTCCGATGAGCGGAACTCCTTGACCAGAGCCGTGGCTTCCGACAGTTGTGAGGTCTCGACAGCCTTACGTGCATAGTCATAGGTACTTTGGAGTTTTTGCTGGTCGACGTGTCGGCCTTCCGCTTTCGCTTGGCCACCGATCTCGGTGAGGGGTATTAAGACACCGGCGGAGGCTGAGGCAACGACGCTCTTGCCGACAATCGAGTCTTCACCCAATCCCAGTCGCCGGTTGACCTCGCGGGCGACCGAGTTCAGTTTCTGGAGTTGCGTCGAGGTGGATCCGCCAGCGGACGTGTTGCTTGCGCCTGAACGTTGTTGCGAGCGGTCGAAACTGTCCTGGATGCCGAGTGCATTGGTGAGAGCCGCAGACTGGCTGCGCTGCATCGAATCACGTTCCGTCCTTGCAAGGGTTTCCGATTCGCGGGCGTTTTCTGAAAGGGAAGTTGCCTGGCGCTCGCTGAAGGTGAAGGTGGTGGCCAGCCGACTCAACGTGGCTTGGTAGCGGAAGACGCCCGCATCCGGCCCGCTGCCCTGAATGGTGCTGCCGTGGGCATTGCTCGTCGTGGACATGAAGGCGGAGCTTCTGTTCGGCGCGAGTTGCTGCTGGTCGATGGAGACAGAGTCCTGCGTGACGTTACCCTTGCTCGTCGCGCTCGACTCTCCCGACACCGCCGACTGCATCGGCCCGACACCGGTGACCGCCTGGAAGGCGACTTCGCCGCCCTTGATGATGGCGGTGGCGATGATCGGGATCGAGATCACCATGTAGCCCGCCACGGCCTGGTCGGAGATGGCGCCGTGGTAGATGCTCGATGCGGTTTCGAGGGCCAGGCCCTGGGTCGATGCCCCCATGCGCGCCGCGGCTTCGAGGTTCTTGGCGCTGGCCAGCGTGGCTACATAGTTGAGGATTGCGTACAGAGGCGGCCAGAGCTGGATCCAGACCAGACTCAGGACGAAGCTCTTGAGCGCCAGCCCGAGGCCTCGCCCTTGCGCCAGCAGAAACAGCAGGAACACGAACGGGAACACGGCGTAGATGATCGCCTCGATTACGTTGCGCACCAGCGGCAGCGCCTGCTCGGCGACCTTGCCCATGGTCAGGAAGGAGGAGTTGATCGAGGCCGTGGCGTTCGCCCGGGCGGTCGCGATCATGATGGAAGCGGGGTCGTTGATCTTCTGCCCGACGATGCTGCTCGTATCCTGCATCAGATTGATCATGATGTTCTGGCGCAGGAGGTCGGCCGCACCCTGGGCGGCGGTCGCGATCTTCGTCTTGTAGTAGGCCTGTTCGATCTGGCTGTCGATCACGCCTTGCGCGGCGGTGGGGTCGAGCGATGGATTCAATTGAAACGCGAGCATCGCACGGGCGCGGGCGACTTCGGCCGGCAGGCGGCTGGCGACGTAGGTGTAGACGTTGGGGCAGGTATCGACCTGCACCGGATTGCCGTAGGTCGTAAAACGCGCTGGATTTGGTGTCTCCATCAGCGCCCAGATGTCGGTGCTCTGCGAGAAAGTCGCCGGGTCGATGGTGCCGTCCTGCAGGTCGTAGAGGGTGCAGTTGTAGACGTAGGCGATCAGGTCGGTGCGCAGCTGCGGGTCGGCGACGTTGGCCCGGCGGGAAGCCTGGATCAGCCGGTTGCCGAACAGCACCCCGTTCTTCTGGTAGGCCAGTTCGCCGGGAAGCTGAGCATTCGGCGCCGGGATCACCTGGAACGCGGTCTCGAAGAACCGCGTCATGACGTCGCCCACCTTGCTCGTGTAGTGGCCGAAGAAGGCCACACCGATCGGGACATTGCCAACCACCACCGGCGACTGGCTGCCCAGCTTGTCCACGATCACCACATCGGCTTTTGGCAGGAAGAGACCGTAGTAGAGCAGCATGAAGCCGATCAGCCAACTCCAGCCGTGAAACCGGCCCGGCGTGAACAATCCGGCGAAGGCCGCGACCAGAACGCCGGTCACTGCGACGGTCTTCACCAGCCCGAAGTAATCGTCGCCACCCATGATGGCGGCGATGGCGTTGAACACTCCGGTCAGGGTATCGACGTTACCGTAGGCGTAGATTTCAAACATGGAGGATTGAACCGGGCGGCACGGCCCGCACTGTGACCCGCACTGTGGTCCGAATTGTGGTCAATGCGCTAGGAGCCGCGCGCGCCCGAATTGGCGCTAAAGTCGAGCATGGCTTTCACCGTCGACGGCATCGAACTCCAGAGTTGTCGTTCCAGGGTTTGCAGGTCCTGCGTCATGGACGAGACCGAGCGCACCTTGGCGTAGGCAGTCTGTTTCTCGGCGAGCAGTTGCCGATGGGCCTCCTGGGCGTTCTGGCGCAAGGTCTCCACATACTGCTGCTCGACCCCAGTGCGCTTCAGGGTCTGCGACAGCGCGCTCAATGCCTGGCGAATCGCGCGGCTGAGGAAGGTCTCGGCGTAGTCGAGGGCGATCACGTCCTTGTAGGTTTCGATCAGCGTCTCGGCGGTGTTGGAGCCGGGCACGGCGTTGGCAACTGCCAGCATCTTGTAGACCGGTTCTGTGGTGTTGTTGATGAAGCCGATGTCGGCGGGAGTCTGCGGCGTGCGCGTGGCGATGTTGTCGGATAGGCGGCGCAGGCGCTCGGACACCAGGCGCGTGAAGGGTTTGGCGGAGACGGTGGTGCGCACGGGGTTGAGGCACTCGACCGCTTCGTCGCAGACGTAGACCTCGATATCGACATTGCCTTCCGTAGCAGAGGCGCCGCTGCCGAGCAGCAGATCGCGCAGACCGACGATGCTCGGCTCGATGTAGCGCGGCATTGCGCCGCTGCCATCGTCCGCCGGCGGGTAGAGGATGACGCTGCCGATCACGCTCATGATGAGTTCCTTCTCCTGCTGGCTGATGGTGCCGCCCACCTGGTTCAGCGCCAACCAGATCACGTTGCCCTTGACGAAGGTGGCATTGCGGATATTCGGGTCGCCGGAATTGGCGGCGTTCTTGACCACCGACGGGGCGTTCGTGGCACAGGTGAGCCGGGCATCTACCCGGTCGGTGACGCTACCCAGATATTGCGAGATGTTGGCGCAGCCGCTTTGCACCGAATTGTCGTATTCGCCGACGACACCGTTGACCAGTGCTTGCGCCGCTTCGCAGGAGTTGATGTTCATGGCGTTGATCTTGTTCATCTGGTCCTGCAATTCGGTCAGCAGCTTGTCGATATCGGGCGAGATCGACTGCAGGGCAAGCTTGAAGGCGTAGCCGATGGCGTTCGAGCCGATGTTCTGAAGCAGCGCCACGAACTGCGCCTTGTTGATGAAGGAGAAGGCCCCGCCGAAGAGATCGATACCGCCGCAACCGGCCCGCAGGCTCGGCAACTGGGCATTGACGAGCGGGTAGTTGCGTCCCGGTGCGCGCATCATGAGGCCGCCGCCGGTGTAGAGGTTCATCGCCTGGCCACGGAAGGCGCCGGGCGAGGTGACATTGCCCAGCGCCCCCAGATCGTTGAACATCGCCTGCATCTCGGCATTGAGATTGGCGGACTGGCTGGCGGTGGGTGCCGTCGCCAGAGTTGCCGCGAGCAGGCAGGCCATGAAGCGTTTCGGTCGGGTCGTCATCGGTGTTCCTTGGTTTCCTACAGCGGGTTCTCGCGCGGATCCTGCGCAAGGGCTGCGATTCGCTCGACCAGCTCCGTCATCGCCATCAGGCCGAAGCCGACAGGGCGGATCTGCCGTGTGGATGGGGCCGTGAGGTAGAGCGCCGGCACGATCGTGCTGTTCAAGCGCGCGGCGATACCGTTGTCCGCTTGCGGATTCGGGTAGTCGGGCAGGCCGCGACCGTCGAGGCTCACGGCGAAAACCGTCATGCCGAACTCCTGCTCGAAGCGCTTGAGTATCGGTGCGAGGCGGTGGCAGTAGGGGCAGTCGCCGCGGAAGATGAACAGCAGTCCCTGCGTTGCGGCGAGATTCCGAACGGTCTGTGCCTGCCGCTCCCGCTGCTGCTCGTCGAAGGCGGCGACAGCCATCGAGTTGGTCGGCCGGCCGGTCAGACCGTAGTCGAGGGCGGGCACGGTCCAGACGAGGCGCTGCCAGTTCTGCGCGAACAGCTCCGACTTGTTCATGACGAAGCGCTGATAGCGCATGTAGGCGAGCAGATTCGCATCGCTCGGATTCATCACGGCGACGCGCTTCAGGTCGTCGAGGCGCTTTTGCATCGCCTCGAAGCCGACCAGCTCCGGCGGGCGGATCGGCGAGGCAGGCGATTCCTTCGGCGGAGGCAGGAGCTGGGGCGGGTCGCGGTACCAGAACCATCCCTCGCGCTTGCGCAGCCAGTAGGTGCCGCTCGACTCCGGATCGGTCTGCGCGCCGACGACGCTGATGGACGGCGCGGCTTCATCGGCAGCCAGGGCGGCGAACGGCAGAGTGGCCAGCGACAGCGCGGCAAGGAGCAAGAGCTTTCGCATCACGCTCTACCGCTTCTCCGGAAAGCGAGCGTCACGGCAGTAGCTCACCTGGTAAACGAGTTCCTTGTCACCGCGCTTTGCTTTCTCCAGCACGTCCTTTTGCCGTGTCGTCACTTCGAGTCGGCTGCAACCTGGCTGGGGTAGGGCGTACAGCCTGCGCACATCGATCTCGATCGAGGCGGTCGACTCGAACTTCTGTCGGACATAGGTGGCGGCGTCGCCCGTCAGCACGCCGTGTGCGGAACCCTGATCGATTGCGCGGATCAGGAGCGGCTTGATGTCGGATACCTGAATGCGGGCGGACGGATTCGCCGATGCGTCCTGCGCGATAGCCAGAGCCGCGAAGGTGACGACCACGAAGAGCTTCAAGTAGTTCATGGGCCGAAGTAACCGTTGATTTTTTGCTGCGCGCGGGAGCGCAGGGTGCCGACGTCGGGCAAGGTCGGCGCGATCTCGGCGTAGAACTCCGCGAGGTTCATCCGGGAGAAGTCGAGCGCCTGCAATTGCGCGACGGTGAAGCCGCTGCAATCCGGGCTTTCGGCGCCACCCCAGCCGCGGCCCAGTTGGGCGCGTCCCTGCTCGTTGAGGATGCGGGCCAGGCGCGAGTTGAAGCAGCAGTAGGATTCGGTGGTCTCGATGCAGACACGAATGATCGGCAGACGTGACGAGCAGTAACTGCC
>JAIOOZ010000435.1 GCA_021414185.1 Betaproteobacteria bacterium | reverse complement strand
GACAAGGTGGTGCGGGCCTGTCTGCTGCAGGGCGCGCGCGCGGCACTCGCGAATGGACAAGGCGCGATCGCACGCGATTTTCTGGCGCGCCTGATCTGGCGCCAGGACCTCGCCGCGGAGGAGATGCGCCACGCGCGCCTGTTGGTGATCGAAACCTATCTCGCCGAAGACCAGCCGCAGGACGCCTATACGCTGATGCTGCGCTATCAACAGGACTACAAGCCGGTCGACCGCGACACCGCGGCGCGTTTTGTCGATGCCCTGCTTGCGGCAGGCATGGACAAGGAGGCGGTCAACTGGTTTTCGCAGCTCGACGAGGCGAGCCCGCTCAAGCTCCTGATGCGGATCAAGACCAACCTGATTGCGCCGGACGCCGCGATTGCGCAGGCGCGCGCGGCGCTGACCAAAAGCAACAGTGTCGCGTACTGGATCGTGCTGCAGCATGCTGCAGCGCTGCAAAAAAATTCACTGCTGCACGTCGAGGCGCTGGAGAACCTGCTGCAAGCGGCCGGTGACAAGCCCGCGGAGCGCCTGACCGCGATCGCCGCCGAACTCTGGAAATCGTATGCCGCGGCCGCGCAGGAGGTCGCCAACCAGAACCAGTTGCTGGTCGGTGAGGACGCAGGATGGGCAGATTTCGCGGCACGCCGCAGCGCCGTGAGCCCGCCCGCCGGGCGCGTGCTGTTCGCGTATCTCGCCCAGCAAAGCAAGGTGCGCGCTACCCGGCAAAGCGCGCAGCTGCAATTGGCGTTCTCCCTGCAGAGCGCCAAACTGTCTCTCACGGCGATTCGATTGTTCGACGATGCAACGCGGTTTCCGGTGACGCTGATCGACCCGCAGGCGCGCTTTCTGCTGGGCGGCATGGCCGCCGACAACAACCAGCCCGCGGCAGCGGCGCGCTACTGGCAGGGTCTCGCTACTCCCGCGACGCTGGAGCCCGACGAGTGGCGCATACGCCTGGCCCCCGTGCTGGTGCGCGCCGGCTTTGCGGAGCCCGGCGCCGACGTGCTGCGCGGGCTGCTCGCGGGCAAGAAGACGCTGCCGGTCGAGGTCGTGCAGCGCGCGGTGGCGACGGCGCAGGAACTGCAGGACACCGGGTTTTTCAAGTCGGCCGACGAGCTGTATCGCGCGCTGCTGCCGCTGGCGGCGCCGCGCGAACGGCGCGAAATCCTGTTCGCGCTCGCGCGCATCGCGGAGACCTTCAACGATTTTCAGAATGCCGCGGATTACTTCATGGAAGCCGCATTGCTGCTGGATGCGCGCTCCCCCGACACCTTCGCCGTCAATGCGCGCATCGCCGCCGCCGCCAACCTTGGACGCGCGGGCCTCAAGGACGACGCGCGCGCGCAATTCGACTGGCTGCGCAAAAACGTGAAAGACGCGGAAAAGCTGGAAGTGATACGCCGCGAAATGCAGAAGCTCTGATTACTTGATCAGCGCCATGATGCGCGCATCGAGCGCGCCGGCGTCGGCGGCGCGCCAGCGTTCGAAGTGCGCGCTGGTTTCGGTCATCATTTCCAGCGTTTCGTTGTCGGCGTTGCCGAGTTTCAGCGCGCGTTCGATCATGCTGACCGCCATGTTCTCCAGCGCATTGATCAGCCACGCCGTATCGATGCCGGCAATGTCTTTCGCCAGCATGGCCGCGTGCGACACCGCGTAAACGCCGTCGAGCCAGCGCGACCCGCCGCTCAGGTTGGTTGAGAGCGCATCGAGCAGCGCCGCGCGCTCGCCGGCGGACATGGCAGGGAAGAACACGTCGACGACTTTCTGCCGCACCCGGCGGCCCGAGGCCGCGCACTCGACGGACAGTTTGCTGGTCATGGCGTCGCCGTGCCGGCGATAACGCGTGAGCACGACCGGCAGATTTTCAAAACGCATGCCCGCGCGCATCGCATCCACCCACATCGCGTAGTCGGCGGCCAC
>JAIOOZ010000434.1 GCA_021414185.1 Betaproteobacteria bacterium | reverse complement strand
ATCGAGCAGCTTGCGCCGCTGGCTCACCATGCGCAGCAGGCCGCGGCGTGAATGATGGTCCTTGACGTGTATCTTGAAATGTTCGGTCAATTCGGTAATGCGCGCAGACAGCAATGCAACCTGCACTTCAGGCGACCCGGTGTCGGATTGCTTGCGCTGGTAGTCTTTGACGATCTGGGCTTTTTGCGGGCCGCTGGTTGGCATTCTTATCTCCACTTGCAAAGTCGGCTATTTTAACCCGTAACTAACGGCTTTCTCAAGCAATTTTAGGCATTTGCTGTATGTCGCCGGAGTGCCGGGCTTGGGGCGTCGCCAGCAGCCGCTTAGGCTGCAGGCGGCCACTTGCCTGCAACTCACCCAGCCCCACAAACCGCCTCTCCTGGTCATACAGACGCGCTAAAACTGCGGTTTCGCCTGCAGGCGCGCCAACCTGGGCTACCTGACCCTGCTGGATGCGCGCCAGGGCGTCAGCCGGCAAAACGATGGCAGGCAGCCCGGACACCAGGCAATCGACCGGCATCAATTTGCCCGTCCGCAGCGTTTCCGGCAGCCCCTCCAGCTCCGCCAGCGTCACGGCGTGCTGCAGGCCGAATCCCCCTACGCTAGTGCGTCTGAGTCCAGCGAGCGTTGCGCCGCAACCGAGAGCTGCGCCAATGTCTTCAGCCAGCACGCGGATATAGGTGCCCTTGCTGCAGCGCACGTCGATCCTGAATTGGTCAGCGGCAAATTCCAGCAATTCTATGGCATATATGGTGATGCTGCGCGGCACACGCTCGACCGTCTCACCCGCGCGCGCATAGGCATAAAGCGGTTTGCCATCGCGTTTCAGTGCGCTGTACATCGGCGGGGTCTGCAGCAATGCACCGGTAAAACGCGACAACACCGCAACTATTTGGTCTTGTGTAACCGCCACTGTCTGGCGTGAAGTCACTTCGCCTTCGGTGTCGCCTGTCGTTGTGGTGACGCCCAGCAGAACGTCGGCCGTATAGCTTTTATCCGCGCTGAACGTGTCAGTGGAGAATTTGGTCGCTTCGCCCAGACATACCGGCAACAACCCACTCGCCAGGGGATCGAGAGTGCCGACATGGCCCGCTTTTGCCGCGTTGAAGAGGCGTTTTACGCGCTGGATTGCCGCGTTCGATGTGAAGCCCGTCGGCTTGTCGAGCAATAGAACGCCGTCGACCCGGGAGCGAGGCGCTTTCTTCATCTGAGCAAGGGCCGCGCGGGATCAGCCGCGCTTTTTTTTCTTGGCGCCATCGGCACTGCGCACGGCTTCGTCGATCAATTGTGACAAACGCACCCCGCGCTCGACCGATTCGTCGTGAATGAAATGCAGCTGGGGAATGCTGCGGAGCTTGATGCGATGTCCGAGTTCGTGACGCAGAAAACCGGCGGCGCGGGTAAGCCCCTCGGTGGCGGCAGCAATCTGCTCGGCGTCGCCCAGCATGGTGAAAAATACCTTCGCGTGCGCGTAGTCGGCGGTGACCTCGACACCGGTCAGTGTAACCATGCCGATGCGCGGGTCCTTAACTTCGACACGCAGCAATTCGGCCAGGTCGCGCTGGATTTGCTCGGCAATGCGCAGCGTGCGGGAAAAGTCGCGCGGCATGAAAGAAACTGAAGAGGATCAAAAATCGGGATTGAGCGAGCGCCTCGCTGCTCAATCCCCGACCATTGACTCTACAGGCTCCTGGCTACTTCGACGACTTCATAAACTTCAAGCTGGTCGCCCACCTTGACGTCGGCGAAATTCTTGACCGACAGGCCGCAATCGAAACCGGCTTTGACTTCGCGCGCATCATCCTTGAAGCGTTTCAGCGAATCCAGTTCGCCGTCGTGGATCACGACGTTGTCGCGCAAAACACGCACTTTGGCACTGCGGCGCACCAGGCCGTCGAGCACCATGCAGCCGGCGACGGTGCCGACTTTTGATATCTTGAATACCTGCCTGACTTCCACCATGCCGAGCACGCTCTCTTTTTTCTCGGGCGTGAGCATGCCTGACAGCGCGGCCTTCACATCATCGAGCGCTTCATAAATGATGTTGTAGTAACGAATGTCCACGCCCGCCGACTCCGCGAGCTTGCGCGCCATTGCATCGGCGCGCGTGTTAAAGCCGATGATCACGGCTTTCGACGCCAGCGCGAGATTCACGTCGGATTCGGTAATGCCGCCGACGCCGCAATGCACGATATTGACCTTGACCTCTTCGGTGGAAATCTTGGGCAGCGCGTGAGCCATGGCTTCGTAAGAGCCCTGCACGTCCGACTTGATAATAATCGACAGCGTTTTTTTGCCCGCCTCGCCAACTTGTTCAAACAGGTTTTCGCTTTTGCTCGACTGCTGCAGCGCAAGCTTCACGTCGCGGAACTTGCCTTGCCGGAACAGAGCAATTTCGCGCGCCTTGCGCTCGTCACCGAGCACCAGCACGTCCGAGCCCGCCGCCGGAACGTCCGACATGCCCTGAATTTCCACGGGTATCGAAGGGCCTGCGCTATCGACGGCTTTACCGTTTTCATCCAGCATGGCGCGCACGCGCCCGAACACGGCGCCTGCCAGCACGATGTCACCGCGTTTCAGCGTGCCCGATTGCACCAGCACGGTAGCCACCGGACCGCGGCCTTTGTCGAGACGTGCTTCGATCACTATGCCTTTGGCCGGTGCGTCTTTCGCGGCTTTCAGTTCAAGCACTTCGGCTTGCAGCAATACGCTTTCAAGCAGCTTGTCGATGCCTTCTCCGGTTTTCGCGGAGACCGGCACAAACATGGTGTCGCCACCCCATTCTTCCGGCACCACTTCCTGTCCGGCGAGGTCCTGCTTGATGCGGTCGGGATTGGATTCCGGCCGGTCGATTTTATTGAGCGCCACCACCATCGGCACCTTGGCGGCCCTGGCGTGATGAATGGCTTCTATGGTCTGCGGCATCACGCCGTCATCGGCGGCTACCACCAGAATCACCAGGTCGGTAACTTTCGCGCCACGCGCGCGCATGGCTGTAAACGCTTCGTGGCCCGGCGTATCGAGAAAAGTGATCATGCCGCGCGGCGTTTCAACGTGGTAAGCGCCGATATGCTGGGTAATGCCACCGGCCTCGCCACTGGCTACGCGCGT
>JAIOOZ010000060.1 GCA_021414185.1 Betaproteobacteria bacterium | reverse complement strand
TGCGCGGCGGTAAGGCGTGAGGGGGGGGCGGGCGTTGCCCGCCTTTTTATTTACAGAATTGGGTTGGACGGAGGAATGATTGGCTGAAGTAACTGAAACCGACGTCATCGTCGTCGGCGGCGGCGGCACCGGGCTTGCCGCGGCGTCGGAAGTCGCGAGGCTGGGCCGCAAAGTGATATTGCTCGAAAAAAACCCGCAGACCGGCGGCTCGACCTCTTGGTCGGTCGGCTCGATCACGGCGACCAACACGCCGCACCAGAAAAAAGCCGGCATTGTGGATTCCGCCGACGAGCATTTCGAAGACCTCGCGCTGCACGCTGGCGCGCTGGCGCCGCGCGACAATCTAGCGTTGCGCCGCATCCTCGTCGATAACACGACCGAAATGCTCGACTGGCTGATATCGCTGGGCGTGGTGTTCGTCGGCCCGATGCCGGAACCACCCCACCGCTACAACCGCATGCACAACGTGGTGCCGAATTCGAAGTCGTTTGCCTACCACCTGACCAAACACTGTCGTGCGCTGGGTGTGGACATCCGGCTCAACACGCCGACACAGCGCCTGCTGACTGAAAATGGCCGCGTGGTCGGCGTCGAAGCAAAGTTGCCTGATGGCACGACGCATGAGTTCCGCGCGCGCGGCGGCGTAGTGCTCGCAGCCGGCGATTACAGCAACGGCCGTGACATGAAGGCGCGCTACGCTTCGCCCGACGTCGTCGACGTCGACGCGGTAAATCCGACCGCGACCGGAGATGGCCATCGCATGGCGCTGGAGCTCGGCGCCACGGTCATCAACGGCGACATCGTGCGCGGGCCCATCATGCGTTTCATCCCGCCGACGCGGCCGAACTTCATACAGAACCTGCCGCCGATGAAGCCGATTGCGAAAATGATCGCGTGGGCGATGGACCACGTGCCGCAGTTCTTGCTGCGGCCGTTCCTGATGAGTTTTCTCACTACCGCGCTGGGGCCTTCGCCGGACCTCTACAAGGAAGGCGCCATACTCATCAACAAGAATGGCCAGCGTTTCACCGACGAGCTCGGTAAACCCAATCTCGACACTGCCAAGCAGCCCGACCGCATTGCGTGGATAGTGTTCGACCAGAAACTCGCGGAAAAATTTTCCGGCTGGCCGTACTTTGTTTCGACCGCGCCCGGCGTCGCGTACGCGTACCTCGCCGATTACCGCCGTAACCGCGCCGATATTTTTCATCAGTCCGAAACCGTGGCGGGGCTGGCTGCGAGCATGGGCGTACCGCAGGAAGCCCTCACGCGCTCGCTCGCCGATTACAACGCGGTGCGCGAAACGCGGCCGGCAATCGACCAGGGCCCGTACTACGCGCTCGGTCCGGTGAAAAGCTACGTCGTATTTACCGACGGCGGACTGAAAGTCACCGACCGACATGAAGTCGCGCGCGCCGACGGCAGCGTGATTCCGGGCCTGTATGCGGCGGGCTCGACGGGGCAGGGTGGCCTGTTGCTCGAAGGCCACGGCCATCATCTCGGATGGGCGTTTATTTCGGGGCGCCTCGCGGGACGCAACGCGGCGCAGGCGGCGGAAAAATGATATTTATCAGCCAGAGCGGCATCACTGACAATTCGCGTGCGGCGGGTTGGGACGCATGGTATCTCGAGCATTTGCGCATCATGGCCACGGTGCCCGGCGTGTCGTCCGCGCAGCGCTTCAAGACCGACACGCCCGGCGCGTCACCGTCGCTCGCGATCTACAGCATGACGTCCGGCGATATCTTCAAGGACCCGTACTATCTCTCCGTGCGCGGCATGGGTGAGTGGCAGGCGTTGATCGACAAGAGATACTACAAGCGCAATTTATTTTCAGGCCTCGACTTTGCGCCGCAGGTCGCCGAATCCTCGGTGATGCTGGTGGCCGACCGCGGGAAGCCGGAAGGCGACATTGTCGGACTAAAATTTACCTGGCTTAAATGCGAGGCCATCGACCATTCGACGCCATATCGCGGCCTGTCGGTGGTCGATGCCAAGGCAGTGCCGGCGCTAGATGCTACGGTAGCGGTGTACCGTCCCGCATCGCCGCGCATGACGCCGCCGCATTGACCGGTTTGGGCGGGACGCAAGCGGGCAAAGATCGTGGTGACTGCAGGTAGATTAAAATAATTTTTTGCGAGGAACTCCAAAATGACAAAGTCGAAATTCTGTATCGCAGCCGCCTGTGCAATGTTGCTGGCCGGCGCCGCATTCGCGCAAAACTATCCGAACAAGACGGTCCGCTTCATCGTGCCATGGCCGCCGGGTGGTGGCGCCGACGTGCTTTCGCGCATCGTCAGCCCCAAGCTCGCCGAAGCGCTCGGCCAGCAGGTGGTGATCGACAACCGCGGCGGCGCTGCCGGGAACATCGGCGCCGAGATGGCGGCGAAATCGCCACCCGACGGGTACACGATAGTGTTCGCCTACGCCGGCACGCACGCGATCAACCCCAGTATTTACAGCAAGCTGCCGTTCAAGGAAAGCGACTTCGCGCCCATCATCTGGACGTCGGAAGTGCCGCAGGTGCTGGTCGTGCATCCGTCGCTGCCGGTGAAGACGGTCAAAGACGTGATCGCGCTGGCGAAAGCGAAGCCCGACCAGTTGAGCTACGGTTCGAGCGGCAGCGGCGCGATGAACCATCTGACTGGCGCGCTGTTCACGATGATGACGAACACCAAAATAACTCACGTGCCTTATAAAGGCGGCGGACCGGCGGCGATCGCGCTGCTGTCGTCGTGGAACGCGATACTTGCACCGGCCGGTACGCCGAAGGACATCATCGGCCGACTCAACAGCGAGCTTAACAAGATCATCGCTGCCCCTGACATGAAGCAGCGCATGATAGACAACGGCTTCGAGCCGGTCGGCGGCACGCCCGAAAAAGCCGCCGAGAAAATCCACAGCGAAATCCAGAAGTGGGCGCCGGTGGTCAAGGCGGCGGGCATCAAAGTCGATTAGGTCCTAAAGCAGCCACAGAGGACACAGAGTTCACAGAGAAGATCAAAAGCAAGTTCAAAGACAGCGTTCAGTTACCTGTTTTGTCTTATTTCTTGCGGGTTATCTCTGTGCCCTCTGTGCTCTCTGTGGCTAAGGTTTAATGGGGTGAAATCAAATGGCTGAGCCGATGGGCCTGCTGGTCGCGGGATTCAATTTTTCGTCTATTGCGACGGATGAATTCAACGCCTGGTACGACTCCGAGCACGTGCCTGAGCGCCTGCGCGTGCCGGGCTTCGTCAACGCGCAGCGCTGGCTGGGCGCCGACGATCCAAAAATTTCCATTGCAACCTACGATCTCGACACCCTCGCCATACTGAAAAGCCCGGCTTACACCGCCATCGCCGGCGCCAACCTGTCGCCGTGGTCGAAGCGCATGGTCGGCAAGGCGCAGCGCGTCTGCCGTGTGGAAGCCGTGCAGCTCGTGCCGGGGCGGCTTGCTGCGCCGGCGAATGCGGACGGCATGCTGATGGTCGCCATGAATGTCGCGCCGGAAGCGGAGGAAGAGTTCAACGCCTGGTACAACGAAGAGCACGTGCCGGCGCTGGCGGCGGTATCCGGCTGTTTGTGCGCGCGGCGCTTCAGGATGGACGGCGGCAAGCACAAGTACGTGGCGCTCTACCATCTGGATTCGCCCGCGGTGCCGGCATCGCCCGCGTGGAAAAAAGCCGTCGATACGCCGTGGACCATCAGGATGCGCCCGCATTTCCGCGATTTTCTGCGGATTGTGCTGCGGCGCTATGTCCCTGCATAAATTTTTCGCGGGCATCGCGGCGCTGTGCGCGATTGTCCTTTTCGCGCCGTGCACTGGCGGCGCCGTTTTTTTGTTTACCTAAAGGAGATTGTCGATGGCATCCGAATTGTTCAACAAGGGTCTGGTCGTGCGCAAGGAAGTGCTGGGCGAAGCGTACGTGGAAAAATCCATCAAGGGCGCCGACGAGTTCGCGCTGGCGATGCAGGAGTTTGCGACCGAAGCGGCGTGGGGCTCGATCTGGACGCGCCCCGGCCTGCCGCGCAAGACGCGCAGCCTG
The DNA here is from genome assembly GCA_021414185.1 of Betaproteobacteria bacterium. Lineage (GTDB taxonomy): Bacteria > Pseudomonadota > Gammaproteobacteria > Burkholderiales > SG8-41 > PALSA-1004. The sequence goes on along the minus strand of JAIOOZ010000060.1, from coordinate 65 downwards.
CTCAACATCGCGATGCTCGTCATCATGAACCGCCAGCACGAGCTGAAGCTGCATATCCGCTCGTC